>JAICSG010000798.1 GCA_025937035.1 Thermoanaerobaculia bacterium
TGTGCCTTGTCGAGCGAACAGACCAGCAGACGGATGCGAATGGTGAGCAGCTCGACTTCCGCGAGCGACACCTTGATGTCACCGGCGATGACCAGCCCCTTGTCCAGGACGCGGTCGAGGACGTCCACCAGCCCTGTCGAGCGGCGGTAGGTCGGTTCGATAGAAGAAGTCATTGCTCGTTCAGACAGCCTGGATTGAATCTTGAGGCGATGATCCTAGCCGACTATGGTCCCCAGTTCAATGCAAGACTTCTGCCCCGGGCCTGCTACCATGGAGCGCCGCTCGATCCTTGAGGAGGACACGCATGGACGGAAACCGGTTGGCCCGTAAGGTGGGAACGTTGTCAGCCCTGCTGCTCGCGGTCGTCTTCTCCACTCTGCAGGCGGAAGAGAAGGGGGGCGATCTTGCCGCGGCGAGGGCCCTCTTCGAGAAAAATCTGCAAGCGATCCGCGACAAGAACCGGGACGCCTACCTCTCCTGCTATCTCGACTCGGAGCGCCTGGCCCGCACCGGCCCGGAGGGGTCCGAGCTGGGCTACGCCGGCCTCGCCGCCTCCGCCGGCAAGGGGTGGCCCGACCACATCGCGGCGGACGACATCCACCTGACCCCCGTCCAGCCCGGGATCGTCTACGGCACCTACCGCTACCGGGTCCGCTACGGCGGCCGGGAGGACGCCGGCCTCTCCGAGCGGCTGTTCGTGAAGACCCCCAAGGGGTGGAAGATCGCCGTCTCCACCGCCTTCTCCGGCCTCCCCGGCGTGCCGCCGCCGCCGCGGGCCCTGGTGGGGGCCACCCTGGTCGACGGCACCGGGGCTCCCCCGGTGCGCGACGCGGTGGTGGTCCTCCGCGAGGGCAAGATCGACTGCGCCGGCCCGCGGGCCGCCTGCCCGGTCCCCTCCGGGGTGGACGTCACCGACCTCAAGGGCCTCTGGATCACCCCCGGCCTGGTCGACGCCCACGTCCACTTCTCCCAGACCGGCTGGGCCGACGGCCGGCCGGACTCGATCGACCTGCGCGCCAGCCACCCCTATGACCAGACGATCGCCGATCTCTCCCGCCACCCCGAGCGCTTCGGCCGCACCTATCTCTGCTCGGGGGTGACCGGGGTCTTCGACGTCGGCGGCTACGCCTGGACCCTGGGGCTCCCGGCCTGGGCCGAGCCCGACCTGGAGGTGCCGCGGGTCGCCGCCGCGGGCCCCCTCCTCTCGACCGTCGATCACTGGCTGAACCTGCCGGCGGAGCGGCAGTTCATGGTCATCACCGACCCCGAGAGCTCCCGCACCGCCGTCCACTACCTCGCCGAGCGGGGCTCGCAGGCGGTGAAGGTCTGGTACATCGTGGACAACGACCATCCGGTCGAGAAGCTGGCGCCGGCCGTCCACGCCGCCGGGGAGGCCGCCCACGCGCGCAACCTGCCGCTGATCGTCCACGCGACCGGCCTGGCCGAGGCCAAGGAGGCCTTGCGGGCCGGGGCGAACGTGCTGGTCCACAGCGTCTTCGACAAGCCGGTGGACGACGAATTCATCGCGTTGATGAAAAAGAACGGGACGATCTACTGCCCCACCCTCACCGTCTACCGCGGCTACTACGTGATGACCCAGGGCGCCGTCCAGCATCAGGCGCCGCGGATCGACGATCCCAACGGTTGCGTCGATCCCCTGACCCGGGCCAAGGTGGCCGAGACGGCCCGGGTGACCGCGCCCATCCCGGCCGACCGCCTCCAGCGCCTGCAGGGCCGGGTCGAGGAAGGCGAGCGCATCGGCGCCGCCAATCTGAAGCGGGTGCAGGACGCCGGCATCCCCATCGCCATGGGCACCGACGCGGGGAACCCGCTGACCCTCCATGGCACCTCCGTCTACGCCGAGATGGAGGCCATGCAGGCGGCCGGGCTCACCCCCATGCAGGTCCTGACCGCCTCGACCCGCGGCGGCGCGATGGCCATGGGGCGCGCCAAGGATTTCGGCACCGTCGAGAAGGGCAAGCTCGCCGACCTCCTGATCGTGGCGGCCGACCCCACGGCCGACATCGCCAACCTGCGCAAGGTGCGCTACGTGGTGCGGGGCGGGGCGGTGCGGCCGATCGAGGAGCTGAAGGCGTTGGCGACTACGGAAGAGAAGGCGGGGCAGTAGAGCAGGGTGGGGAATCCCCACCCCCCGCCCCTCTGTTTCCTTAGGTAACATGAGCAAAGACGCACCCATCACCGGCGACACCGTCCCTACGAAGTATTGGCACGCGCTGGACAACGGACGCATCCAGTGCGACGTCTGCCCGCGATTCTGCAAGCTGCTGGAGGGGCAGCGGGGGCTCTGCTTCGTGCGGGCCCGCCAGGACGACCAGATCGTCCTCACCACCTGGGGACGGTCGAGCGGCTTCTGCGTCGATCCGATCGAGAAGAAGCCCTTGAGCCATTTCCTGCCGGGGACCCCGGTGCTCTCCTTCGGCACCGCCGGCTGCAACCTGGCCTGCAAGTTCTGCCAGAACTGGGACATCAGCAAGTCGCGCGAGACCGACACCCTGGCCGACCAGGCGACCCCCGAGGTCATCGCCCGCGCGGCCCAGCGGCTCGGCTGCGCCAGCGTCGCCTTCACCTACAACGACCCGGTGATCTTCCTGGAGTACGCGGTCGACGTGGCCCAGGCCTGCCACGAGCAGGGCCTCAAGACCGTGGCCGTCACCGCGGGCGAGATCTGCCCCGAGCCGCGCGCCGAGTTTTATCGCCACATGGACGCGGCCAACGTCGACCTCAAGGGGTTCACCGAGGACTTCTACCGCAA
>JAICSG010000270.1 GCA_025937035.1 Thermoanaerobaculia bacterium
CGCGGAGGCGGCGGCCGGCG
Source organism: Thermoanaerobaculia bacterium (assembly GCA_025937035.1). Taxonomy (GTDB): domain Bacteria; phylum Acidobacteriota; class Thermoanaerobaculia; order Multivoradales; family UBA5704; genus DATARR01. The sequence continues at coordinate 21 of JAICSG010000270.1, forward strand.
GGACCCCGACCCCCAGGGCATTCGCGATCGTCCGCGTGACCGAGGGCTGCTGGTAGTGGGTTTGCGAATGGAAGCCTGGGGCGACGTCGGGCGCGGCGACGATCAACGCCGCCCGGCCACCGCCGCCCGTGCAACTGGTGGAGGAGGACCGGTCGTCCTCCGCGCCGCCGCAGGAGCCCGTGTATCCCGAGAGGCTCCCCTCGTCCCACCAGATGATCAGCAGACCGTCCCCGCCCGGCTGGAAATAGCTCGATCGCAGCAGCGGATCGATGTTGGCCTGCAGCCAGGCGTCGGCCGAGGAGACGCCGCAGTCGTGGGCGTCGTTGCAGCCGTTGGGGATCACCAGCGAGAAGTTGGGCAGCCGGCCGGCGTCGAGGTCGGCTTGGAAACCATTCGCGGCATCCTCGAAATTGACCACGTTGCAGGCCTGCTTGACCGCGTCGTAGCCGTCGGGCTCGCCCGTGCAGTCGACCGCCTGGCTCGGAGGCGTGCCCTGGCGGACGTCGCTCAGGAAGACCGCCGGCGCATGGCGCGAATAGTAGTGCCCCGTGGGGTTGGAGCCGGTGATCCAGTCCGGCTCCTCGACGATGAAGCCGCGCGACGGGAGCGAATCCGTGTACTGCTTCCAGGTCTTGCCCGCCGAGATCACCTCGCGGATCAGGGAATCCGCGTCCGCCACCAGGTTGGTGGGGTTGCCGCCGCAGTGGACGGTGCCCGAGGTCGTGCAGTACGGCGTGCCCTCGAGCATGTAGAAATATTCGCTCATCGAGCCGTGGGCGTTGGGATAGAACTGGTCGGCCAGGCCGTAGCTGGCGATCAGCGTATTGTTCATGTACGGCGCCGACGAGAGCCCCACCACCCCGTTGTTGGCCGCCTCGTAGCTGTGGTTCTCGAACGCCACGATCACCACGTGATTGTGCGGGGGCACCGTCTGGGCCCGCAGAGAGGGACCGGCCGCGAGGAGCGCCAGGCCAAGCCCCCAGACCGGGACACGAAGACTCCGAGACCGTTGTGCTGACATAGATGGATCTCCACCGATCGTCGTCCTCCGAGCACCTCTGCTCGCGAGACACGTCTTACTTTGCAATATGCAAAAGTAATACCGGTGAGCTACGCCCTCGCCCGCCACACCAGATCCCGCGTGATCTCGGCGACGGTGGTGGCTCCCGCCAGCGCCATGGCGAGGTCGAATTCGTCGTGGAGCATGCGCAGCACCTGGGCCGCGCCGGCCTCGCCGTCCGCGCCCAGACCCCAGAGGATGGGCCGGCCCACCAGCACCGCCCGGGCGCCCAGGGCGAGCGCCTTCAGGACGTCCGTGCCCCGCCGGACGCCGCCGTCCATCAGCAGCTCGACCCGGTGCCCGTGCGCGCTCAGGGCGTCGGCGATCTCCGGCAGGACGTCGATGGTGGCCGGCGAGGTGTCGAGCTGGCGGCCGCCGTGGTTCGAGACCACGATCCCGGCGGCGCCCGCCTCGGCGGCGCGCAGGGCGTCGTCGGGCCGCACAATCCCCTTGACCAGCACCGGCAGATGGGTGATCGATCGCAGCCAGGCCACGTCCCCCCAGGTCAGCGCCGGATCGAGGAGGGTGGCGAAGTAGGCGGCGAGGCCGGAGTCGGCGGCGGCCGGCGGCACCTCGCCGTACCCTTCCGGCAGCATGTTGGCCACGGCGAGCCCCAGCGGCAGGCGGAAACGGTTGCGGATGTCCCGCTCGCGCCGGCCGAGGAGCGGCGCGTCCACCGTGAGCACCAGCGCCTGGCACCCCGCGGCCTCGGCCCGCCGCACCACCCCCTCCGAGGCCTTGCGGTCCTTGTAGATGTAGAGCTGGAACCAGACCGGCCCCGAGGCGGCGGCCACCACATCCTCGACCGGGGTGTTCGAAAGGGTCGAGAGAATCATGATCGTCCCCGCCGCGCCGGCGGCCCGCGCGGTCGCCAGCTCCCCGTCGGGGCAGGCGAGGCGATGGAAGGCCGTGGGAGCGGTGATCACCGGCATCGCCACCGGATGGCCGAGCACCGAGGTCGCCGTGTCGCGGCGGGAGACGTCCACCATCACCCGGTAGGCGATGGACAGGCGCTCGAACGCGGCGCGGTTCTGGCGCAGGGTCACCTCGTCCTCGGCGCCGCTGGCGTAGTAGTCCCAGGCCTCCTTGGGGATCCGCTCGCGGGCGATCGCTTCGAGATCGAAAACGTTGATGGGGTCCATCCCCTGATTCTAGGACAGGGAGACGGCCCGTGCGGAGGGCCGCGCGGAGCCGGACGGGGGTACGGCCCGGTCCAGGAAGCGCTCGACCTCCTCCCCGTCGAGGGCGTGGCAGAGCAGATAGCCCTGCCCGTAATCGCAGCCCATGGCCCGCACGCGCTCCAACTGCCCCTCGGTCTCCACCCCCTCCGCCACCACCCGCATGTGGAGGCTGTGCGCCAGGCCCACCACGGCGCGGACGATCTCGTCCCGCTTCCCCTCGGGTCCCATGCCGCGGATGAACGAGCGGTCGATCTTCAGCACGCTCACCGGGAATTCCTGGAGCGAGCTCAAGGAGGAGTAGCCCGTCCCGAAGTCGTCGACGCAGAGCTCGATGTCGAGCGACTTGAGGTGCCGCAGGAGCTCCACGGCCTTCTCCGGATTTTCGAGGATCGCGCTCTCGGTGATCTCGAGCTGCAGGGTCTCCGGCGGCAGCCCCGTGGTCTCCAGGGTGCGGCGGATCTGCTCGACGAGATCGGCCTGCAGGAGCTGGCGCCGGGAGAGATTGACGTTGATCGTCAGCGGCGGGTCCGACGGGTGCTCCCGCTGCCAGCGCTGGGTCTGCTGGCAGGCCTCGGAGAGCACCCAGCGGCCGATCGGCAGGATCAGGCCCGTCTCCTCGGCCACCTGGATGAACTGCGACGGCGGCACCAGCCCCCAGGCCGGATGCCGCCAGCGCACCAGGGCCTCGAAGCCGGTCACCCGGCCGTCGGCCAGCGAGACGATCGGCTGGTAGTGGAGCCCGAAGCTCCCCTCCTGGATGGCGCGCCGCAGATCGGTCTCCAGCCGCAGGCGGTCCAGCGCCTCCAGGTGGAGCGTCTCGTTGAACACCTCGTGCCGGTTCCGGCCCAGCGCCTTGGCCCGGTACATGGCCGCGTCGGCGTCGCGCAGGAGCTCCTCCGGCCGCTCGTAGCCCGCCGTGCCGAAGGCGATGCCGATGCTCGCGTTGATGTAGACCTCCTGGCCGTCCACCTGGACGGGGGCGGCCAGCCGCTCCTCGATCCGCCGGGTGAGCCCCTCCGCGTCTATCTCGCTGCGAAGATCGTCGAGCAGGACCGCGAATTCGTCGCCGCCGAGCCGTGCCACCGTGTCCCCGGGGCGTACGCAGGTCTCCAGGTTGCGGGCGATGGCGACCAGGGCCTCGTCGCCGCGCAGGTGGCCCAGGCTGTCGTTGATCAGCTTGAAGCGGTCGAGGTCGAGATAGAGGACGGCGAACTGGAAGCCCTGGTGCCGCTTGGCCCGGGCCAGCGAAAGACCCAGCCGGTCCAGGAAGAGGGCGCGGTTGGCGAGGCCGGTCAGCGCGTCGTGGAAGGCGTCGTGGAGGAGCCGGTCCTCCGCCCGCTTGCGCTCCGTGATGTCGGTCTGGGAGCCGGCGATCCGCGTGGCCCGGCCGTCCGGGGCGCAGAGGGCGATCCCCCGGCTGAGCATCCAGCGGTAGGTGCCGTCCCCGTGCCGCATGCGGTGCTCGTTCTCGAAATGCGAGCCGGAACAGGTGTGGGCCCCCAGCGCCTCCTGCAGCTTGGGCAGGTCGTCGGGGTACACGCGCTCGAACCATTCGTGCGGGCTGCTGCTCAGCTCGGCCTCGCCGTACCCGAGCATCTCCTTCCAGCGCGGGGAGAGATAGAGCTCGTTGTGCTCCAGGTCCCAGTCCCACAAGCCGTCGTTGGCCCCCTGGGCCGCCAGGGCGTAGCGCTCCTCGCTGGCGCGCAGGGCCTTTTCCACCCGGCGCCGCTCCTCCACCTCGTCCTCCAACTCGCGCGTCCTCTCGTGCACCCGCCCTTCCAGGCTCCGGTTCAGATCCACCAGGAAGCGGGAGACGTAGACGGCGACCAGCGTCGCCACCAGGGTCGACAGGATGAAACAGAGGAGCTCCACCTCGTCGGTCAGGCTGGAGACGCGGCGCATGTCGAGGCCCGCCTGCCGGACGCGCTGCCTCTCCTCCTCCTCCCATTGCGGCAGGAGCTGGTTGAGGAGCTGCCGGCCGAGCGGGTCCGCGCGCGTGGAGAGCTCCGCGATGGCGCGCCCGTCGTCCACGCCGAAGCTGGCGCCGGCCCGGCGCCAGGAGGCGCCGAGGTCCCGCCACGCCGCCGTGAACCGCTCGGCCGTCGGCGAGGCGCCGCCGGAGATCGCGCGCACCTTGGCGACCTCGGCGCTGATCTGGTCGAGCCGGGCCGCGAGCTCGGTCCGGACCTCCTGGCTCATCGGGCTGGAGCCTGGCGCGCCGAGAACGCCCGCCAGCAGCGCCATCTCCCGGCTGGTCTCCCGCAGATGCCGCTTGATCGAGGCGATGAGGAGCTGGCGATCGATGCCGTTCCGCAGCCCGGCGAGGCTTCTCGCCCGCGCCCGGTCCCCCCAGACGTGGACCCCGAGGTTGAGGGAGAAGAAGATCAGGATCGCCAGCAACCCTCCGTACAGCCGCCTGTGCATCGCCATCGCCCACCTCACCGCTTTCCGCCGGAGGCGACCAGGGGATAGCCGTTGTCGCCCGGCAGCTTGCCGTCGATCCGCAGCACCTTCACACCTTGCGGGATTCTGTCGCTGGAGACCAGGGCGATGGCCCCGGGGATCTCGCGCACCAGGCTCGCCGACATCTCCGGCGAGCCGGTCCCCTTCGGAACGGTCGGAGCGCCGTCAGCGAACAGCCGGTTGATCCAGTACTGCTGGTATTGGGTCTCATTGCGCTGCTGATAGATCGTGTGCAGGAGGACCTGCCGCTCCGGAGAGCCCCGCGGGGGGGTCAGCAGCGTGATCATCAGCTCGCTCGACCAGACCGGGCGCTGCCCCAGGAAGATCCTGCGCAGCTCCGCCAGGCTGAGCTCGTCCACCGGGGTCTGCGGGTGGACGATCACCGCGATCGGGATCGGCGTTCGCGCGGCATCGGCGGCCGCGAGCGGGGCCAGCGTACCGGCCAGGGCGGCGCAGGAGAGGACGATCCAGCGGTGTACGGCTCGGGGTCGAGGCATCGGTGATCGCCCGAAGCCCTGGAATTCCAGCGGTTTGCCGGCATTCCCGGCGCGGGCTTCCAGAAGTTTTGCAAAAGTGAGGCCTGAGCTATCGAGGGGGATCTATACTCTCCCGGAGCCGTCTCTCATGCCTTTCACCCTCCACCCCACCCTCGCTCGCGACACCGTCGAGGTGACCCGGCTCCCGCTCTGCCGCGCCCTGCTGATGAACGACCGCCGGTTCCCCTGGCTGATCCTGGTGCCGGAGCGGGAGGCCGTGCGCGAGATCCACCAGCTGTCGCCGGCGGACCGGACCGCTCTCGTCGAGGAGATCGCCCGGGCGAGCGAGGCGCTGGAGCGCCTGTTCCAGCCGGACAAGCTGAACGTGGGCGCCCTGGGCAACATCGTGCCGCAGCTCCACGTCCACGTCGTCGCCCGCAGCGCGGGAGATCCCGCCTGGCCCGGCCCGGTCTGGGGCTCCGGCCCGGCCGCGCCCTATGCGGAACGCGAGCTCGCGGAGATCCGGGCGAAGCTGGCGGCGGCGCTCGCGCGGACCGGCTGAGTCACTGGTACTCCGCTTGCAACCTCAGAGGGTTGCAGGACCTGCCGCGCGCGGCAGGAGGAGGTTTTCCGATGCGACTCCCGACCCTCTATCTCCCTCTGGTCTTGATCTCGTCCCTGGCCCTCGCGGCGAGCGCGCCGCCCAAGGCTTCCAAGCCTCCGGCCAAGCGCCCGGCCGAGGCCAAGAACCCTTACGTCCAGCGCTTCAAGGAGCTGGACCGCAACGGGGACG
>JAICSG010000179.1 GCA_025937035.1 Thermoanaerobaculia bacterium
ATCGAGAAGATTCTCACCCCCTTCCCGCTCGCCCTGCGCAACACCCTCCAGGTCTCGGCGCGCGACCGGCTGGGCGCCCGCATGATGGAGGAGATCGTCAGGTCCCGCCAGGACGGCCCGGAGCCCGACCTCGGCTCGGCCCTCCAGGTCGAGCAGGCGCTCGACGCCGAGGTGGCCAATTTCCAGGCCGCGGCCGGCCCGCTCACCGATCTCGCCGGCCACTTCGCCAGCCTGGGGCTCTATACCGACAAGGACCAGGTGACCGCCGCCTTCACCACCCAGGGGGAGCGGATCCTGGCCGACGCCGACCGCCTGCTGGTCCTGCGCACCCCCTATACGCCGCGCGGCGGCGGCTTCGACTGGTGGAAGGGGGGGAAGCGGCCGGCTCTGGAGGCCTTCGCCGCGCGCGACGAGGTGGAGCTTGCGGCCTATCTGGCGGCGCAGCGCAACGAGGTGGCGGACATCGCCGAACGCTACGCCAGGCCGGTGATCGCGCTGCTGGGCGGCAAGACCTCCTCCCGCTCGCTGCGCGCCGCCATGGCCCGCTGGACCGCCATGGCCGAGCAGCTCCGGCGCTATACGGCCAAGGAGCCCGGGAGCTCGGTGGCCAACCTGGAGGACTTCATCCTCAAGGACCTCACCGAGATCGAGCCCGCGAGCTGCGCGCGCCACATCACCAACCGCATGCTCGCCGAGCCCGCGTCCGACTTCTTCCTCGAGCGCCGGGCGGATCTCCGCCAGAAGGTCCGGGAGCGCTGCCTCGTCCTCGCCGGCGGCCAGGGGGCCGAGGGGTACCGCAAGCTGGCCGACTTCTTCAACCAGCGCCTGGCCGGCCGGTTCCCCTTCGCCGCCGCTCCGCCGGGCCGCCTCGACCAGGAGGCCGATCCGCAGGATATCCGCGCCTTCTTCCAGCTCTGGACCGTCTACGCGCCGGTGGTCAAGGCGGTGCCCGAGGCCGACCGGCCGCCGGGCACGGGGGATTTCGTCGAGCGCATGGACGCCGTGCGCAACCTCTTCGCCGCCTTCCTGGACGATCCGGCGCGCCCGGAGGCGCCGACGTTCGACCTCAACGTCCGCTTCCGCGAGAACCGGCGCGGCGAGAAGGGGGCCGATCAGATCCTCCGCTGGTCGCTGGCCAGCGGCGAGCAGGTGGTGAGCCACCCCAACAACCGGCCGGCCCTGCCGTGGACCTGGGGCGCGCCCATCCGGGTGGAGCTCCAGTGGGCCAAGGACTCCCCCGTGATCCCGGTCGAGAGCGCCGATCTGCCCGGCGTGCACGTCCGCGAGCGCACCGCCGTCCTCGAATGGCGCGGCCACTGGGCGCTGTTCGCCCTGGCGCGCTCCCTGGAGGACCTGACGGTCCCGGCCGATCCCGGCGTCCAGGTGCTCCGCGTCCAGGTCGCCACCCGGCCGGAGGCCGATCCCAAGGCCAAGCCGGACGTGGCCCGCGTCTACATCTCGCTCACCGCGCGGTCCCCCGAGCGCCGGGAGAAGACCGCCGGCAAGGATGCCGCCGCGGCGTCCCCGGCCGCCGTCGCCGTGCCCGCGGGGGACCTGGAGCTGCCGGCCTTCCCCACGTCCGCGCCGGCCTGGAAGGCTCAGAAGACGGAGACGGAGGGGCCGTGAAGCTCGATCTGGAAGCCCTGCTGACCCCGATCTCCGCCGAGAAGCCGGCGGGTGAATCGCTGCGCTACTCCGGCTTGTACGAAGCCGTGGAGGCGGCGCGGCGCGAGGACGATCCCTCGCTGCCGCAGGGGGTCTGGAAGACCGAGCTGAAGCGCGCCGACTGGAAGGAGGCGGCGCGGCTCTGCCTCGACGCCCTGGAGACCCGCTCGAAGGACCTGCAGCTCGCCGCCTGGCTGCTGGAGGCCTGGATCCACCTGGAGGGGCTGCCGGGCGCCGCCGCCGGCCTGACCGTGCTGGCCGCTCTCTGCGAGAGCTTCTGGGAGACGGTCCATCCGCTCCCCCAGGACGGCGATTCCGGGTACCGCATGGCGCCGCTCGAATGGGTGGCCGACCGCCTCCCCGACGCCGCGCGGGGAGTCGCCATCACCGCGCCGGGCAGCGGCGAGGAGGCGCGGGTCTGCGCCTACGCCGACCTCGACGGCGCCCGCCATCTCGACCGCCTGGCCCGCACCGACCCCGAGGGGGCGAAAGCGGCCGAGGCGCGCGGGCGGGTCACCTTCGACCGCTTCCTGGTCAGCGTCAGCCTGACCCCCACCCCCTTCTACGTCACCCTGGGCGGCGACGCCCGGCGGGCCCTCGACGCCCTCGACGTGCTGGCCGGCCTGCTGGCCCGGCTGGCGGCGGGGGCGGCTCCCAGCTTCCAGCGGCTGGGCGACGCCCTGTTCGCCCTCCAGCACTTCGCCGAGCGGGTGCTGGAGGAGCGGCGGGACCAGGGGGAGGTGATCGCGCGGCCCGGCACCGGCGCGCACGGCGAGGCGGAGGCCGCCGCGTCCGCCGTCTACTACGAGGACGAGGATCTGGAGGAGGGGGAGGAGATCCACCCCGGCTCACCCATCCGCAGCCGCGCCGAGGCCTACCGCCGGCTCGCCGAGGCCGCGGACTACCTGCTGCGCACCGAGCCCCACAGCCCGGCCCCGTATCTCGTGCGGCGGGCCGTGGCCTGGGGGGGGATGTCGCTCGGCGAGCTGCTGGAGGAGCTGGTGCAGAGCGACGGCGATCTCAAGACGATCTACACCCTGCTCGGAATGCGGGAGAGACCCTGATCCGACACGTGCTTCAACGTCCAGATGTGAGGAGATGAAAGGAGAACCCAATGCCTGAGAGCACCCAGAAGAAACTGAGCCGCGTCCGGCCGCCCCGGGTCCAGATCACGTACGACGTCGAGATCGGCGACGCCATCCAGATGAAGGAGCTCCCCTTCGTGGTCGGCATCATGGCCGACCTGTCGGGCAAGCCCGCCGAGGCGCTGCCCAAGCTCAAGGAGCGCAAGTTCGTCGAGATCGACCGCGACAACTTCAACGACGTGCTGGCCTCCTGCGCCCCCCGCCTCGCCCTGCGGGTGGACAACAAGCTGGCCAAGGACGACACCAAGCTGAACGTCGAGCTGAGCTTCCGCAACATCGACGACTTCAGCCCGGTCGAGGTGGTCAAGCAGGTCGAGCCCCTGCGCAAGCTGTTCGAGGCCCGCCAGCGGCTGATGGACCTGCTGAGCAAGCTCGACGGCAACGACAAGCTGGACGCCCTGCTGCAAGAGATCGTGGACAACCCCGAAACCCAGAAGGCCCTGAAGGCCAGCACCACCGCGGCGCCCGCCGCCTGATCCAGGAGGGACATCATGGCTGAGAAGAAAGATCCCGGCGCCGCCCCCGAAGCCCAGCAGACCGCCGCCACGGCCACCGAGCCGTCGGTGCTCGACCGCATCATCCAGGAAGGCAAGATGGCCCGCGACGAGTCGCAGCAGGCCTACGCCCGCGACCTGGTGGGCGAGTTCGTCAACCAGATCCTCGACGAGGGGATGACCGTCTCCAAGGACACCGTGTCCTCGATCGAGGCGCGCGTGGCCCAGATCGACGAGCTCCTCTCCCAGCAGCTCAACGAGATCCTGCACGACGAGAGCTTCCAGCAGCTCGAGGCCTCCTGGCGCGGCCTCCACTTCCTGGTGATGAACAGCGAGACCAGCACCAAGCTCAAGCTGCGGCTGCTCAACGTCACCAAGAAGGAGCTGCTCAGCGACCTCGAGAAGGCCACCGAGTTCGATCAGAGCGCCCTGTTCAAAAAGGTTTATGAAGAAGAGTACGGCACCTTCGGCGGCAGCCCCTACGGCCTGCTGGTGGGGGACTACGAATTCGGCCGCCATCCCCAGGACATGGCCCTGCTGGAGAAGCTCTCCGGCGTCGCCGCGGCGGCGCACGCGCCGTTCATCGCCGCGGCGAGCCCCCGCCTGTTCGACATGGACAGCTTCTCCGAGCTCGGCGTGCCGCGCGACCTCGCCAAGATCTTCGAGAGCCTGGAGCTGGTCAAGTGGCGCTCCTTCCGCGACAGCGAGGACTCCCGCTACGTCACCCTGGTGCTGCCGCACATCCTGCTGCGCCTCCCCTACGGGCCGGACACGGTGCCGGTCGAGGGCTTCAACTTCCGCGAGGACGTCGACGGCCGCGACCACCGCAGATACCTGTGGGGGAACCCGGCCTGGGCGCTGGCGCAGCGCATCACCAACGCCTTCGCCCTCTACGGCTGGTGCGCGGCCATCCGCGGCGTCGAGGGGGGCGGCCTGGTCGAGGGGCTCCCCACCCACACCTTCAAGACCGACGAGGGGGACATCGCCCTCAAGTGCCCGACCGAGATCGCCATCACCGACCGGCGGGAGAAGGAGCTCGACGGCCTCGGCTTCATCTCGCTGATCCATTGCAAGGGGACCGACTACGCGGCCTTCTTCGGCGGCCAGACCACCCAGAAGCCGAAGGTGTACGACACCAACGAGGCCAACGCCAACGCCCGCATCTCGGCCATGCTCCCCTATATCCTGGCATCCTCGCGCTTCGCCCATTACATCAAGGCGATCATGCGCGACAAGATCGGCAGCTTCATGACCGCCGAGAACGTCTCCAGCTTCCTCAACCGCTGGGTCGGCCATTACGTCATGGGGCGCGACGACGCCGGCCAGGTGCTCAAGGCGCAGTACCCCTTGCGCGAGGCGCGCGTCGACGTCACCGAGACCCCCGGCAAGCCGGGCTCCTACAAGGCGGTCGTCTTCCTGCGGCCTCACTTCCAGCTGGAGGAGCTCACCACCTCCATCCGGCTGGTCGCGCAACTGCCGCCGCCGGCGGCGTAAAGATCTGCTCATCGAGCTGAGAAAGGAAAAAAATGGCTATCAATTCCTATATCAAGCTGGACGGCATCGACGGCGGCAGCTCGGCGTCCGGCCACGAAAAAGAGATCGAGATCATGTCCTGGAGCCACGGCTTCAGCCAGCCGACCTCGCCGGTGCGCAGCACCGCCGGCTCGGGCTCGGTCGAGCAGGCCAACCACTCCAACTTCACCTTCACCAAGTACATCGACTCGTCGACCGACGATCTGCTCAAGTATTGCTGGACGGGCAAGCAGATCAAGACGGCGGTGGTGACCTGCTACCGCGCCGACGGCAACGACAAGAACAAGTCGGTCGAGTACCTGAAGGTCGAGATGACGCACGTCGTGGTCTCCAACTTCAGCATCTCGGGCGGCGCGGGCGACGTCCCGGTGGAGAACGTCTCCCTCGACTACGGCATCGTCAAGTACACCTACCTGCCGCAGAAGAAGGACGACGGCACCGCGGGCGCGGCGCAGCCGATCCAGCACGACCTGGAGAAGCGGGAAGTCGCCTAGCCGATGGAGACTCACGTCCGGGCGCCGCTGTTCGACCGTCTGGTCGATCGCGAGCCCCAGAGCCCTGCCGAGCCGCGGCCCCTGCGGACCCTCGATCCGCGGGGGCTGCGCGAGTCGGTCCGCCGGGAGCTGGAGCGGATGCTCAACACCCGCTCCTCCCTCCCGGTGGACCGCCTCGTCGCGCGCGGCGAGCTGACAGTGCTCGAATACGGCATCCCCGACCTGTCGGCCTTCTCGGCCGGCAACGAGGACGACCGGCGGCTGCTCCTGCAACTCGTCGCCCGCGCCGTGGCCGCCTTCGAGCCGCGGCTGCGGGGGGTGCGCGTGGGCTTCGAATCCGAGCGGCTGGAGGAGGGCAGGCACGCCCTCCGGCTGCGCATCGACGCCGATCTGGTGACCGACGAGGTGGCCGAGCCCGTATCATTTCCCACTCTCTTCGGTCTCAAGAGCGGCCTGGTGGAGGTGGGCGCCCTTGGCGGTTGACGCCCGCGAGGAGCTGCTGCGCGCCTACTGGCGGGAGCTGGCCTACCTGCGCAACATGGGATCGGCGTTCGCCGAGACCTACCCCAAGGTGGCCGGGCGGCTGGAGCTGGGGGCCGACGTCTCGCCGGACCCTCACGTCGAGCGCCTCATCGAGTCGTTCGCCTTCCTCACCGCCCGCATCCAGCAGAACCTCGACAGCGAGTTTCCCGAGATCGCCGTCGAGCTGCTCAACATCCTCCATCCGCACTACCTGAACCCCGTCCCCTCGATGGCCATCGCCGCCTTCGAGGTCGATCCCAAGCGGGGGAAGCTGACCAGCGGCCACGTGGTGCCGCGGCACACGCCGCTGTTCACCCACGCCGCCGAGGGGGAGGCGCTCTGCCGCTTCCGCACCTGCTACCCGGTGACCCTCTGGCCGCTGGCGGTGGCCGAGGCAACCTTCGAGACCCCCGCCCGCTACCCGTTCCTCGACGCCGCCACGGACGTCGTCTCCGTGCTGCGGCTGCGCGTCGAGAGCCGCGCCGGCTCGCTCGCCGAGCTCGGCCTCGACCGCCTGCGCTTCTACCTCAACGGCGACCGCATGGTGGTCGACACCCTCTACGAGGCGCTCTTCTGCCACTGCGCCGGGGTGATGCTGCTGCCGGAGGGGGACACCTCCCGGCGGCCCGCGCGGCTGCCGGCGGAGGCCGTCCAACCGGTGGGCTTCGAGCGCGAGGACGAGGTGATCCCCTTCCCGCCGTTCAGCCTGACGGCCTACCGGCTGGTCCAGGAGTACTTCGTCTTCCCGCAGAAATACCTCTTCGCGGATATCACCGGCCTCGAGCGCCACGGCTCCGAGCGGGCCTTCGAGATCCTGATCCTGCTCCGCCGGGCCCCCGGCGACTGGCTGCAGGTCGACCGCGACACCTTCGTGCTGGGCGCCACCCCGGTGATCAACCTGTTCCCGCGCGCCACCGAGCCGATCCGGCTCGACCACCGGCGCACCGAGTATCCGCTGGTGCCCGACGCGCGGCGCGAGCGCTTCACCGAGATCCATTCGATCCTCGCGGTCAGCGGCTCCTCCGACCCGCGCAACCGGGCCAAGGTCTACGAGCCGTTCTACTCCTTCAACCACCACATGGCGGAGCGCGGCCACAAGGCCTTCTGGCACGCCCGGCGGATCGCCAGCCTGCGCAAGGAGGTCCCCGGCTCGGAGATGCTCCTCTCCCTGGTCGACCTCGACTTCCAGCCGTTCCTGCCGCCGAACGAGACGGTCTACGCCCACACCCTGTGCACCAACCGGCGGCTGGCCGAGCAGCTCCTCAACGGCGCCCTGCTGCAGACCGACGTGGCGGCGCCGGTGGCCCGCGTCGTCTGCCTGACCAAGCCGACGCCGCAGCTCAGCCCGCCCAGCGACGGCGCCACCCTCTGGCGGCTGATCTCCCACCTGTCGCTCAACTACCTCTCGTTCTCCACGGGGGAGGAGAGCCTCAAGGCCTTGCGCGAGATCCTCAAGCTCTACTGCTTCTCCGAGCGCTCCGTGGCCCACCAGCAGATCCAGGGGCTGCGCGACCTCACCCTGGCGCCCACCGTGCAGCGGATGGGCCGGCAGGCCTGGCGCGGCTTCTGCCGCGGCACCGAGGTGACGCTGACCGTCGACGAGAGCTCCTACGTGGG
>JAICSG010000405.1 GCA_025937035.1 Thermoanaerobaculia bacterium
CGGAGAGAGCGGCTGGAAGGCGTCAAGTTCTGAAGGCCAGAAGGCGACCTTCTCGGCGTGGCGGACGAGGTAGATGTCGTCCAGGGCGGCGGCGGGCAGCGCGAGCAGAACGAGCAGGAGCGGCAAGGCTCCGGAGAGACGGAGCCTCACCCGACCTCCCGACCCAACAGCTCGGTGGGGGGTACGGCGGCGCGGTGTGAGGCTCATATCTAGTCCATCTGCTTTCTCAAGACCGTCGGGATGTCGTAGTCGTCCACGTTCGACCAGTTCGGGCCGAAGCCGTTCGGGTCGTCTCCCCGGATGTGCGCGATCGCCTTGCGGTAGAAGGGCACGTCGGCGGCCGACTTCTCGGGCTCCTCGCGCTCGGGGGCCCGCTCCCTCTCCCGCTCTCGCTCCATAATCGGCATCGCGGCCAGGCTCGGCGCGGGGGCCGCGACCGGACGGCTGACGGCGATCGGCGGCGCGGACATGCGCGGACGGTCGTCGAGGCCGCGGTCGAAGCCGGTGGCGATCACCGTCACCTTCATCGCCTCTTCCAGGTTCGGATCGATCACCATGCCGGAGATGATGTTGGCGTCCGGATCGACCGAATCCGAGATGATGCGCGCCGCCTCGGCCACCTCGTGCAGCGTCAGGTCGTGACCGCCCGAGATGTTGATCAGCACCCCCTTGGCGCCCTGGATCGAGGTCTCCTCCAGCAGCGGCGAGGAGATGGCCCGCTGCGCCGCCTCCAGAGCCCGGTGCTCGCCCTTGGCGATACCGGTGCCCATCAGCGCCATGCCCATGCCGGTCATGATCGTGCGCACGTCCGCGAAGTCGACGTTGACCTCGCCCGGAATGGTGATCAGATCGCTGATGCCCTGCACGGCCTGCCGCAGCACGTCGTCGGCGATGCGGAAGGCCTCGAAGAGCGGCGTGCCCCGCTCGACGAAATTGAGCAGCCGTTCGTTGGGGATCGTGATCAGCGTGTCGACCGCGGAGCGGAGCTCCTCGACGCCGCGCTCGGCGTACTGGAGGCGGCGCCGCCCCTCGAAGCCGAACGGCTTGGTGACCACCGCCACGGTGAGGGCGCCGATCTCGGCCGCCAGCGAGGCGATGATCGGTACCGCGCCGGTGCCCGTGCCACCGCCGAGGCCCGCGGTGAGGAAGACCATGTCCGCCCCTTCGAGGGTCTCGAGGATCCTGTCGGTGTCCTCCAGGGCCGCCTTGCGGCCCATCTCGGGGTCGGCGCCGGCGCCCAGCCCCTTGGTGAGCAGGTTGCCGATCTGCAGCTTGATCGGGGCGCGGCACTTGTTGAGCGCCTGGAGATCGGTGTTGGCCGCGATGAACTCGATGCCGCGCAGTTGGGCGTCGATCATGCGGTTGACGGCGTTGCCGCCGCCGCCGCCGACGCCGATGACCTTGATGCGGGCGGGCGTCGAGTCGAGCGCCGCCTGGACGCGGAGGGACTTCTCTTTCCCGGTCTCCGGAGCGTCCTGGTCTTCGAAGAGAATCATGTGTCTTACCCCCTTTGGGTTGAACGGTCCGATTTTAGAGCAGATCCGAGAACATTCCACGCAGGCTGCCCACCATCCCGCGCACGCTGAAGCCCGATTTCTTCTGCGTCTTGCTCTGGCTCTCCTCGGCGTTCTTGGCGTAGAGGAGGAGCCCCGAGGCGGTGGCCCAGGTCGGGCTGCTGATGACGTCCACGAGGCCGCCCAGGCCCCGCGGCATGCCGTAGCGGACGCCGGCGTCGAAGATCTGCTCGGACATCTCGAGCAGGCCGTCGAGCTGGGCGCCGCCGCCGGTGAGGATCACGCCGCCGCGCAGCCCCTCGTCGGAGGCGTGGCGGTTGAGATCCTCGCGGATCATGGTGAACAGCTCCTCGGCGCGCGGCTGCAGGATCTCGCAGAGCTCGCGCCGGGGGACGATCCGGGAGGTGCCGCCGGCCACGGTGGGGACGGCGATCCCCTCCTCGTCGGTGACCATGCTGGGCAGGCAGCACCCCTGCTTGACCTTGATCCGCTCGGCCTCGGCGAACGGCGTGCGCAGCACCATCGCGAGGTCGTTGGTGAAGTGGCCGGCGCCGATCGGCGCCACGGCGCTGTACTGGATCTCCCCTTCCGCGAAGAGGGCGTATTCGGTGGTGCCGGAGCCGACGTCGATCAGCAGGGAGCCCAGCTCGCGCTCGTCCGGCGTGAGCACGGCCTCGGCGGTGGCCAGCGGCTCGAAGACCATCTGCACGACCTCGATGCCGGCGCGGTTGACGCTGGTCAGCAGGGTGCGCGAACGGGTCACGTTGCCGGTCACCAGGTGGACCATCACCTCCAGGCGCGTGCCCAGCATGCCGATGGGATCGTCGATGCCCCCCTGCTCGTCGACGATGAACTCCTGGGGGATGGCGTGCAGGATCTCGCGGTCCGAGGGGAGGGCGGCCGACTGCGCCGCCTCCAGGACGCGCTGGATGTCCTGGCGGGTGATCTCGCGGTCCTTGCGGGCCACGCTGACCATGCCGCGCGAGTTGACGCTGCGGATGTCCGCTCCCGCCACGCCCACGTAGGCGCGCGAGATCTCGACGCCCGCCATCACCTCGGCCTCTTCGCTCGCGGCCTTGAGCGCCTCGACCGTGGCCTCCACGTTGACGATGTTCCCCTTGCGCGTGCCGCGGTTCGGGGCCAGCCCCTTGCCGACGACCTCGATGCCGCCCTTGTCGTCGCGCTGGCCGATGAGGACCCCCACCTTGGAGGACCCGATGTCGATTCCGACGAAGTAAGGTTCCGTTTTGGCCATAGCTGACCCTCGCGATAAAAAAAGTTGACCTCTAAGCTCCGGCCCCGTCCTCGGGCGGGGCGAATTCTCCAGGCTGAACCACGATCCGGCGCGAGAAGCGCAGGTCGACCGCCTCGATCCTGGGATAGCGCCGGGAGAGCTCCGGCAGGAGCGTGACCAGGCGCTGCACCTTGGGCTCGACCTCGCCTTCCTTGACCACCAGAGGGAAGGGGAGGGCGTCGGTGCGCAGCCGGAAGTCCTCCTCGCCCAGCACCTCGATCTGGGCCAGCTTCGCCGCCCAGTTCGGCTCGACCCGCCCCAGCTCGGCGGCCACTTTGAGCGCGGCGGCCATGCCGTTCGGATACGGATCGCGGGTGAAGCTCACCACCAGGAGGCCTTGCTTGCGCGCCGCCTCCAGCTCGGCCGGGGTCGCCACCGGAGCGATGGCGCGGCCGTCGGCGTCGGCGTAGACGAGATCGCGGCCGGCGAGCAGCAGGGCGATCGGCTTGCGCTCAGCGATCCGCACGCGCAGCCGGTTCGGCAGCTCCTTGGCGATCTCGACCGAGGCGATCCAGGGGTTGCTCTGCACCCGCGCGGCGGCCTCGGCGAGCGAGAGCCGCACCAGATTTTTTCCTTGCAACGGGGCGAGGATCTGGCGCACCTGGTCGGGCGAGACGCGGCCCGTGGGCGTGCCCGTCACCGGCCGCACGTCCACCTCGCGGAGCTGGAACATCGGCGCGGTGAGCACCCAGGCGACGACTCCAGAGGGCAGCGCCACCAGCCCCACGGCTGCGGCGAGCGGCTTGAGCAGCTTGACGAGCAGGCTCTTGCGCTTGCGGCGCGGGGGAGCGCCCCGGCGCCGGAAGTCGAGCACCCTTCCGCCGGTGCCGGGCGGCAGCACGGTGACGGTGCCCGTCGTCATGCCTTGCTCCCCTCTTCCGCCCCTTCACTGGCGAGCGACTGGGCCAGCCGGTTGACGTCCCCCGCGCCGAGGGTGATCACCACGTCGTTGGAGCCCACCTCGTTGCTCAGCAGGCCCGGCGCGTCCTTCCAGGAGGGGCAGTAGTGGACGTTGCGGTGGCCGCTGCGCAGCGCCGCCTCCACCACCAGCTCGCCGGTGACGCCGGGGATCGGCTTCTCGCGCGACGGGTAGACGTTGGTGACCACCGCCATGTCCGCCCCCAGCAGGGCGCGGCCGAAGTCCTCGGCCAGATCCTGGGTGCGGCTGAAGAGGTGCGGCTGGAAGACGGCGAAGACCCGCCCCTCGGGGAAGGTCTGGCGGGCCGCCTGGAGGGTCGCCACGACTTCCGTGGGATGGTGCGCGTAGTCGTCCACCACGGCGGCGCCGTGCCAGGTGCCGAGCTGCTCGAAGCGGCGGTGCACCCCCTTGAAGCCGCCCAGGGCGCGGGTGATGGTGTCGAAGTCGATCTTCAACGAGAGCCCCACGCCCACCGCCGCCAGGGCATTGCGCACGTTGTGCTGGCCGGGGATGGGCAGCTCGATGGTGCCGAGGTCGATGCGGCCCAGCAGGCGGTCGCCGCGCAGGCGGACGCCGAAGCGGCTGCCGGCGCCGTGCGGCTCCAGGTTGACCGCCGAGAGGTCGGCCTGCGGCGAGAGGCCGTAGGTGATGATGCGGCGGTCGGCCAGGCGCGGCAGCACCTTCTGCACGTTGGGATCGTCCAGGCAGACGATCAGCCGGCCGAAGAAGGGGACGCGGTTGCCGAACTCGACGAAGGCCTCCTCGATCGCCTCCAGGCTGCCGTAGGTGTCGAGGTGGTCGCGGTCGATGTTGGTGATCACGGCGATCACCGGGGTCAGCCGCAGGAAGCTGCGGTCGAACTCGTCCGCCTCGGCCACCAGGTAGTCGCTCTTGCCCAGGCGCGCGCCGGTGCCGAGGAGGCGCAGGCGGCCGCCCACGATCACCGTGGGATCGAGCCCGGCCTCGGTCAGCAGGGTGCCGACGAGCGAGGTGGTGGTGGTCTTGCCGTGGGTGCCGGCGACG
>JAICSG010000177.1 GCA_025937035.1 Thermoanaerobaculia bacterium
ACCGGCGCGAAGCCGCTGCGGCCGGCCAGGAGGGCCTCCCAGACCTCCCGCCGGCCGGCGCCGACCGGGGTGACCAGGCCGAGGCCGGTCACCGCGACGCGGGATGTCATGCCCGCACCACCCGCGGCTGGCCGGCGAGCTCGCCGAGCCGGGCCTGGACCAGGGAGACCATCGCGGGAAGGCTGTCGATCTCCTTGTAGCGTTCGTCCGGAAGCTCCAGCTTGAAGGCGAGATCGACGTCGACGCCGATTTCCAGCAAGGAGAGCGAATCGAGCTTCAGCTCGTCCCGCAGTGTGGCCTCGTCGGTGATGCGGGCGGGATTCAGCCCCGCGACGTTGCCGATGATCTGCTTGATCCGGGTCCTGATCTCGTCCGTGGTGATGCTCATGCCTCGACCTCCGTCCTCGCGGGCCGGCCTACCTCCCCTCGGGTGATCCGGCCTGCGTTTTCAAAGGGATCGGCAGCTCCAGGCTACCGATCCGGAATTCAGTGAACAACGGACAACGAGCTCAAAAGGGGTCCACCCTCTTGTCCCTCTTCACGAGATCGCTCCTCCCCGCGGACAGCGACGCCGCCTCGGGCTCGCGCAGGAGCCCGAGGTCGTAGGCCAGCCGCACGGCCTCCCGCCGCCGGTGGCACTGGAGCTTCTCCAGAATCCTGTGCACATGGTTCTTGACAGTCTGCACGGTGATCCGGAGACGCCGCCCGACCTCCTTGTTGCCCAGGCCGGCCGCCACCAGCGCCAGGATCTCCAGCTCCCGCGCGGTCAGCGGCTCCGCCAGGGGGGGCGGCGGCTCCGCCTCCAGCCGCGACAGCGAGGTGATGCGGGCCACCACGGCGGCCAGGATGCGCGGCGAGCAGAGGGTCTCCCCCTGCTGGACCCGCCGGATCGTCTCGACCAGCTCGTCGAGCGTCGCCCGCTTGAGCACGTACCCGAGCGCCCCCGCCTCGGCGAAATCGACGATCTGCTCGTCCTCCTCGTCGAGCCCGACGGCGACGATCTTGGCGTCCGGCCACTGGGCGCGCACCTCCCAGGTGCGGGAGAGCGCCGACGGCCGGTCGAGGCTGGCGTCGATCAGCACGATCCCCGGGGCGCTCTGGAGATCCAGGCTCCCGGCGCCCTCCCGCGCCGCGATCACCTCCAGGTCCTCGCGCCGCGCCAGCGAGGCCGTCACGACCTCGCGAAAGATCCGGTCGGAGCTCAGGATCACCACCGAGACCAGGGGCTGCATGGAATGGGAGATATGGTCCGGAGCGAGACCCCAGCAATGAACTGGGGGGACCAAAAACGGTTCACCTTCCCAGGCGAGGGCGGCGGCGCTCACCGCTGCCTCCGGTCCCGGATCCAGCCGTGCTCGACCGCGTAGCGCACCGCGTCCCAGCGGCTGTGGACGCCGAGCGTCTCGAGGATCTTGTGGACGTGGTTCTTCACCGTGTGCACGGAGAGGAAGAGGCGGCCGGCGATCTCCTGATTGTTCAGCCCGTCGCCGACCAGATTCAGGATCTCGAGCTCGCGCGCCGTCAGCGTCAGATAATCCAGCCGGTCGCGGCGGCGGCGCTCCCCGCCCAGCCGCGCCAGCCGCGCGAACAGCGAGTGCGCCACCCCGGGCGTACAGACCGTCTCGCCCCGCGCCACCGCCTCCAGGGCCGAGCAGAGCTCCGGCAGCGACTGGCTGCGGGCGAGGTAGCCGCTGGCCCCCGCTTCCAGACAGGTGAGCACCTCGTCCTCGGTCTCGTCATAGCCGAGGAGCACGACCCGCGCCGGCGCGAAGCGCTCCTCGATCTCTCCGATCAGACCGCGCACGCCGCCGACGGTGGCGCCCAGCGCCACCAGCAGAAGATCCGCCCGGGTCTGCGCGAGCCGGTCGAGCGCCTCCGGGCCGCTCGACACCTTGCCGACGATGTCGAATCTCCCCTGCTCCGCCAGCGCCGAAGCGAGGCAGTCACGGAAGAGTTGGTGATGATCCACGATGATGAGCTTCAGCTTCCCTCCGGCGCCGCCGCCATCCACCATCCAGAACCTCCAGCCCGGTAGGAACGTCTCCGGCAGGCTCTCCTGAACCCCCTTCATAGCAAGAGGATTAGGCGCCCGGATGACCGGTTCGTTACGGGTCCAGCTCCATTATCGTTCGCCGGACCATGGATCTGACGACGCAATTTTGATATTACGAAGCATCATCAAAAATCGTTCCATTGCGAACGCCCTGACCTGTCTTTTTTCTCGTTTGCTGCTACCCGTGACCCGCGCCGCGGTGGAAGAGCCCTTCAAGCGAGGAAAGCACAAAACCCAGGCTCCACAATACTCCCGTTAGCGCCGCGCCGATACCCTCGACGAGCAGCCGGGCCAGCCAGACGAGCGCGGCGGCGCCGGCCCAGAGCAGCAGCCACAGCGGCAGGAGCGGCGGCGCGAGCCAGCGCGGGAGCGCCAACGGCAGGCTGCGCGCGAGCGCCGGCCAGGAGCGCACGCCGCTGGACGCCGCGGCGAGCTCGGCGAGGATGGCGGCCCCGGGGTCAGGCCGTCCCACCCTGGCGAACGCGGACTCGAACCGGCTGTGGCGGCGGCCGGCGAGGACGTAGGCGTCTTCTTCCAGGGGGTGCCCCTTGTAGCGGAAGCCGTTCGCGGCCCCGCAGGCGAAGTAGAGCGCCAGGAACGGGCGGAACGGTCCCAGCCCCCAACCCGCCTCCTGCGCCTGGAGGGCGTGGTAGGCCTCGTGGAGCAGCGTGCCGACCCCCTCGACGCTCCCGGGGTCGTAATGCTCGGGGTCGACATAGACGCAGGTGCACCGGCGGGCGAACAGTGCCGGGATGGTGATCGCCTCGCCCCCCGTCCATCGAATCAGGTGCGGCACGCCTCGATGAAAGCGGACCGCGCCGAGGTCGAGCGTGGGGTAGAGGGCCCGCGCCAGCCGCGCCACCTCCTCCGGCAGCTCGATCCGCTCCGGGAAGAGCCAGCGCCAGAGACGGCGGGCTTGGGTCTGGAGGCGGGCCCCGAGCCTCATCGCTTGTAGGTGATCCGGTAGATCGCCCCCGCCCGGTCGTCCGAGACCAGCAGCGCGCCGTCGGGCATCACCTGCACGTCCACCGGCCGGCCCCAGGACTCGCTCCCCTGGAGCCACCCCTGCGCGAACGGCTCGTAGGAGACCACCTTGTCTCCTTGCAGGCGCACCAGGGTCACCCGGTAGCCGATCGGCGTCGAACGGTTCCAGGAGCCATGCTCGGCGATGAAGATCTGATTGCGATAGTTTTCCGGGAACATCGTGCCCGTGTAGAAGCGCATGCCGAGCGCCGCCACGTGCGGACCCAGCGCCTGGGCCGGCGGCGTGAATTCCGAGCACGCGTGTTTCCTGCCGAATTCCGGATCGGCGATCCGTCCCGCGTGGCAGTAGGGGAAGCCGAAATTCATCCCCGCCCTGGGCGCGCGGTTGAGCTCGTCCGGCGGCACGTCGTCCCCCAGCAGGTCCCGCCCGTTGTCGGTGAACCAGAGCTCATGGGTCTTCGGCTGCCAGTCGAAGCCGACCGTGTTGCGGATCCCCCGCTCGACGATCTCCGGCTTCCCCTGGGGGCCCAACCGGGTGATGGTGCCGTAGATGGGGTTGGCCTTCTCGCAGACGTTGCAGGGCATCCCCTCCGGCACGTAGAGGCTCCCGTCCGGGCCCACCCGGATGATCTTCCAGCCGTGGTGCCGGTCGCCCGGGAAGGCGTCGCTCACCACCACCGGCTTGGGCGGATTGGCCAGCCGACCGTCGATGCCGTCGAAGCGGAGCACCCGCGAGACCTCGGCCACGTAGAGCGCGCCGTCCTTCCACGCCACCCCGTTGGGCGTGCTGAGCCCCGAGGCGATCGTATGGACCTCCTCCGCCACTCCATCATGATTGCGGTCGGCCACCGCGTAGACGTTCGACCCCAGCGTCCCCACGTACACGATCCCCTTGGGCGACAGCGCCAGCGAGCGCGCCCCCCGGACCTTGTCCGAGAACACGGAGATCGAAAACCCCGGGGGCAGCTTGATCTGGTCCAGATGGATGCCCTCCATCGGAGCCGCCGGCGCCAGGCAGGCCAGGGCGGGGAGGAGGAGGACGGCGGAGAAGAGAAGGACCGATTTTAGATTTTGGATTTTGGATTTTGGATTGCGGATTCCCATCGCGCACACTCCCTTCTCCCTTCGGATCCTCGCAAGAATCATGCACCCTCGCCGCCCCTACCCCAATCCAAAATCCAAAATCGAAAATCCAAAATCAACTCAGGATGAGCCCCACCCCCACCGCCATCACCGCCACGGCCACGATCTTGCGCGGCGTCACCGGCTCGTGGAAGAAGATCCAGCCGGAGAGCAGGGCCATGAAGTTGCCGATGCTCCGCTTCAGCGTCTCGATCGTGCCCACGTAGACCCGGGGGAACGCCAGGAACTGGAGGCCGAGCGCCGCCGTGCTGACCACCAGGGCGAGGACGTAGATCCCGGGCACCTTGCGCACCTCCCCCAGATCGCCGAGCCGCCTCTGGAGGATCAGCACCAGCAGCACCCCCACCGCCACCCCGGCCGTCACCACCACCCCATGGAACGGCGCCGTGGACCGCTCCACCGCCATCTTGTCGAGCGGGATGGTCAGCGACCACAGCAGGGCGGTGAAGGCGATCATCAGCGCCCCTTTGACCGTCCCCTGGTGTCCATCGGTCCCCTGGTGTCCGTCGCCCGCGGACCGCCGCCAGTGCAGGGCGATCGCCCCGGCCACCACCAGCAGGATGCCCACCGCATGGCTCGGCGACGGCCGCTCCCCCAGCAGGGGCAGCGCCATCAGCGAGGCGAAGGCGGGGGTGAGCGACAGCAGCGGCACCGTGACCGACAGGGGCGCGATCCGCATCCCCTCCAGATACAGGAGGTTGGCCACGATGTTGAGGATCACCGAGCCGAGCGCCGGCAGCAGGTACCCCGGCCCCGGCGAGGCTCCCCCGTCGACCGCCAGCCAGGCCCCGAACAGAGGGACCGACCCGATCGTCAGCAGGAAGACCAGGGCCACCGGGGGAACCTTCCCCACCAGCAGCTTGCGCAGCAGGTCGAACCCCGCCCAGCCGAGGCCGCAGGCGACGACCAGAAGGAGAGCGGAGAGGGGGAGGGACATGGAGCGGGGAGTGTATCCCGATGGTCGAAACTCTGCATCCGGATTTTCGTAATAGAGAGAGTGTGCCCCTTGGAGCCTCGCGGATCGATCGGAGCGGGTGATGGCTCCGGGAAGCTACCCAGCTTGTCGTCCTATTGGCGACAAGCTTTTCCAAGGAGTAAATCGATGAAGAAGGAAATGTCGAAGAAGCTCGTCCTCAAGCGAGAGACCCTCGACGCGCTGGACCTGCGCGGAGTGGCCGGCGGGAGCGGGACCACCTATACGTGCACCAGCCTGACATCCGCGAATTCGGCTTGTCACGCCACGGACACCACCCCTCTCTGCGGGTAGTCTCTCCTCCGCGTTGAATCCACGCGGCCAGACCTGACCCACCAGCCCTCGAGGGGGAGGACCGCGGCAGCGGTCTCCTCCCCCTCTTCCGTCTCAAGGTCTCGAAGGGGAGGCCGTTCCGCGCTAAACTAACCCCGCACTTCCGCTTTCCCGAAGGACGTCCCATGAACCTCACGCCCGAGCTGGTCTCCGACATCCTGGTGCGCCAGGGCTACATCACTCCCGAGCAGGGGGAAACCATCAAGGCGGAGGCCAAGAGCCTGCCGAGCCGGATGCGCAACGCCAGCGCCTTCGAGCAGAAGGCCCTCGCCTACGACCTCATCCTCCAGCTCCGGCTGCCCAACGGCCGCGACTCGGGCGCGCCGCTCACCGAGGTCGACATCGCCCAGGCCATCGCCGGCGACGCCAAGCTCGACCACATCCGCATCGACGCCCTCTCCCTGAACGCCGACCTCATCGAGTCCCGGATGTCGCGCCCGTTCGCCAAGCGGCACCGCATGATCCCGCTCGACATGACCAACGGCAAGCTGCGGGTGGCGCTCGCCAACCCCTACGACATGGAGGGGATCGACTTCTTCAAGCGGATCGCCGGCCGGGACGTCCAGTTCGTGGTCGCCTCCGAGCCCGACATCCTCAAGGCCCTCACCGAGTTCTACGGCCTGCGCCACTCGGTCAAGCGCGCCGAGCGGGACCTCCGCTCCGGCATCGACCTCGGCAACCTCGAGCAGCTCGTCCGCATGAAGAACGAGACCGAGATCGAGTCGTCGGACCAGCACGTGGTCAACGCCGTCGAGTTCATGCTCCAGCACGCCTTCGAGAGCCGGGCGAGCGACATCCACGTCGAGCCCAAGCGCGAGGACAGCCTGATCCGCTTCCGCATCGACGGCGTCCTGCACGACATCCAGAAGATGCCGAAGATCGTCCACGCCGCGGTCACCTCGCGCATCAAGACCATGTCCCGCCTCGACATCGCCGAGAAGCGCCGGCCCCAGGACGGCCGCGTCAAGATGAACCGCGGCGGGCGCGAGGTCGAGCTGCGCGTCTCGACCCTCCCCGTCGCCTTCGGCGAGAAGATCGTGATGCGCATCTTCGACCCTCAGGTCGTGATGCAGGACCTCGAGGGGCTGGGCTTCTACGCGGACGAGCTGCAGACCTTCAACGACTTCATCACCCGCCCGCACGGCATCGTGCTGGTCACCGGCCCCACCGGCTCGGGCAAGACCACCACCCTCTACTCCGCGCTCAAGACCATCTGCACCCGTGAGGTCAACGTGACCACGATCGAGGACCCGATCGAGATGGTCTACCAGGACTTCAACCAGACCGAGGTGCAGCTCAAGGTGGGGATCACCTTCGCGGGGGCCCTGCGGCACATCCTGCGGCAGGACCCCGACATCATCATGGTCGGCGAGATCCGCGACAACGAGACGGCCCAGTACTCGATCCAGGCGGCGCTGACCGGCCACCTGGTCTTCTCCACCCTGCACACCAACGACGCGGCCTCCTCCATCTCCCGCCTGACCGACCTCGGGGTCGAGCGCTTCCTGATCAGCTCGACCGTGGTGGGGGCGATGGCCCAGCGGCTGCTGCGCAAGATCTGCCCCCACTGCGCCACCGAGCGCTTCCTGGAGCCGGACGAGATCGCCATGCTGCGCCTCTCCGTGCCGCCCGGCAAGCGGGTGAAGGTCAAGGAGGGGGAGGGGTGCTTCGAGTGCCGCAACACCGGCTATTTCGGCCGCACCGGCATCTTCGAGATCATGCCGATCGACGACTCCATCAAGAACCTGATCATCAGCGGCGCCGACGCCCCCGAGATCAAGCGCGAGGCCGCCAAGAACGGCATGCGCACCCTCCGCCAGTCCGCCCTGCGCAAGCTGGCCGAGGGGGTCACCACCTTCGAGGAGGTGGTGCGGGTGACGGGGCTGTAGGAAGATGCGGGTCGCGGCGGGCGAAGACCGGTTCGGCGAGCGCCGGGGGCTCGGCGTCAGCTTCATCGACTTCAAGGTGGTTCCACGGGAGAGCAGCGGCCTGTTCATCATCGAGAACACGTTCCACGCGAAGGGCGGCCCCGCGCGGCACCT
>JAICSG010000328.1 GCA_025937035.1 Thermoanaerobaculia bacterium
AGCTTCACCTGGGCCGCCGGATCGATCTCGCCGATCTCGTCCAGGAAGATCGTCCCCCGGTCGGCCATCTCGAAGCGCCCCTTGCGGTCGGCCCGGGCATCGGTGAAGGCTCCCTTGACGTGGCCGAACATCTCGCTCTCGAAGAGGGTCGAGGAGATCCCGCCCAGGTTCACTTTGATGAACGGCCCCTCCCGGCGCCGGCTGTTGCGGTGGATGGCCTCGGCCACCAGCTCCTTGCCGGTGCCGCTCTCGCCGGTGATCAGCACCGAGGCGTCGGTGGGCGCCACGCGGCCGATCAGCTCCAGGATCTTGAGAAAGCGGGGCTCGGCGCCGATCAGGCCGCGGAAGTCGAACCGCCGGTCGAGCTCCTCGCGGCTCGCCGGCGCTCCTTTCCCGTCCCCCTGGCCGGCCAGCGACAGCGCGGTCTCCACCGCCTGGAGGAGCTGGGCGTTCGACCACGGCTTGGTGACGAAGTCCGCCGCGCCCGCCTTCATTCCCTCGACCGCCAGCGCGATCGACCCCCAGGCGGTGATCAGGATCACCGGCAGCCGCGGGCGCAGCCGCCGGATGCCCGCCAGCAGCTCCAACCCCTCCTCCCCCGACGTGGCGCGGGAGAAATTCATATCCTGGAGCACCAGGTCGAAATCCTGCTCGCGCAGCAGCTCCAGGGCCTCCTCCGGCGTCCGGGCCCCGCGCGCGGGGTGGCCGTGGCGCTTGAGGAGGAGGCTCAGGGAAGCGGTGACCGACGGGTCGTCGTCGACGATCAGGATCATGAATCACTCATAACGTAGCGCCTCGGCCGGCTGCACCCGCGCCGCCAGCGAGCTGGGATAAAGGGCGCAGAGCACGGAGAGCAGATACATCGCCGCCATCGCGACCAGCAGCCCGGCGGTGAAGACCTTGTCCGACAGCACGCCGATCAGGTGGAGGATGGGGACCTGGATCACCAGCAGGGTCCCCAGGAGGACGCCCAGACTGGTGAGCACGATCTGCTCCAGCAGCACCTGACGGTGGACCGAGGCGCGCGACGCCCCGGCGGCCCGCCGCAGGCCGATCTCGCGGGTGCGCTGGAGAAGATTCTGCCACAGCACCCCGATCAGCCCGAGGCCCACCATCAGCAGGAGGAAGAAGGCGACCGTGCCGGCCACGATCAGCGGCGTCAGGAAGAAGCGGAACGCGGTCGCCCGCACCTGCGGCAGCGGCTGCACCTCGAACGACCAGTCCGGAGCCACCCCCTGCATGCGCTTGACGAGCGTCTCCTCGAACGCCGCGGGCGTGCCCGGCCGCACCCGGATCAGCAGGTTGCGAAACGATTGGCCTTCTGGATGATCCAGCGAGGAGAACCGGAACAGGAAGTTGCCGTTGGGCAGCAGCTCTCCCCCCTTGCGGAAGTCGCGTACCACGCCGACGACGCGGAACGGACGCTCTCCCGGGTTGGGATCGAACAGGGCCTTGCCCACCGGATCCGCGGTGCCGTAGACCGTGCGCGCCAGATCCTGATCGATCACGACCGGCTCCCAGGACTGCGCCGCGTCGGGCTCCTCGAACCAGCGGCCGGAGACCAGACGGAGCCCCAGGACCTTGTCGAAATCCACCGTCGCCCGGTCGACTCCCATTTCGACGTTCCGGCCCTGGACCTTGTACGTGCCCTCCCATCCCCCCTGCTCGAAGGGAACGACGAACGAGCCGGCCGCGGCCTCCACCGGCTCCAGAGACCGGACCTCCTGGAACAACCGCGTCAGGGTCGCCTGCTGTGCCGCGGCGTCGCCGGCGCTGGCTTCGTTCCGTCCCATGCCGATCCGCACGTTCCATACGTGCTTCCACTCGAAGCCCAGCGGGATACGGTAGTTGTCCAACAGGAACAACCCCATCGTCACCACCACGAACACCACCAGAAACGAGACGCAGATCTCGAGGATCATCAGCGCGTTCGAGCGCTTGCGGTTCCACACCAGCTTGAGCAGATGACGGGTCATGCGGACCTCCCGCGGAGTGCCTGGACGGGGTGGAGCTTCGACATCCGCCAGGCGGGGTAAACGCCCGAGAAGAGGCCGAAGAAGACGGCGATCGCCAGGCCATAGAAGAAAATCCGGAAGTTGAGCTCGAAGTGGGTCTGCGGGATCAAGCCGCTCACGTTGAACGCCCGCAGCACGCCCAGGGCGAGGATCAGGCCGACGGCGGCGCCGATCAGCGTCAGCACCAGGTTTTCGATCAAGAGCTGCCCCGCGAGCGTCCGCGACGAGGCGCCGAACGCCCGCCGCACGCCGATCTCCGACGCCCGGTCGAGGATGCGGCTCAGGTTGATGTTCACCAGATTGATCGTGGGCAGCAGCATGAAGCCCAGCATCAGCGCCAGCAGCGCCGCCCGCAGCCGGGCGCCCGGATCCGCCACCGCTCCCCCCGCGGGCAGGAACATCCGGGCCGCCCCCTCGAACAGGGTGTCGGCGCCGGTATATAAATGCTGGAACGTCTTGGGATCGGGAAGGTGCTTTTCGGCCTCCCGCAGGCGGGACTGGAATTCCGCCTTGACCTGCGGCAGATCAGCATGGCTGCGGGCGAGGATCAGGGCGTAGAAGCCGCTCAGCCATTCTTCCTTGTAGGCGCTGGTCTTGGCGGTGGTGACCGGCACCCAGAGGTCGGCCGAGGAGGAGAAACGGAGCACCGGCACGTCGCGCACCACGCCCACGACGCGGAAGCGCTGGCCGTCCGCCTCGATCGTCCTTCCCACCGCCGGCTGGCCGCCGAAGAAGCGCTCGCGCGTGGTCTCGCTGATCACCGCCACGAAGCGGCCGGCCTCGTCGTCAGCGACGGTGTACGGCCCCCCCTCCACGAAATCGAACGCGAGCACCCGCCAGAATTCGCCGTCCGCGCGCCGCAGCGCCGACTGGATCTTGCGGCCGTTCAGATAGGAGACGGCCGTCTGAGCTCCGCTCACGAGCGCGACTCTCTCGACACTCGGCAGCTTCGCCATCGGCCGTACGTAGCGGTCGAGGAAAGCATATCCGGGTGGCGCGGTCTCCGTGTCATCCTTCCCCTGCATGGTCAACTGATAGACGCCGAGCATGCGGTCGGCATGGACCTCCGGCGTCCGCGCCGCGAAAACGTAATCGAGCATGGCGGTCGCCACCAGCAGCACCATCAGCGTGATGCCGATGCCGAACAGGCTGATGAACGTAAAGAATTTCCGCCGGCTCAGCACCTTGAGCGCGACCTTCAGATAGTTTCTGATCATCGCCTTGTTTCCTTACTGGACCTGCCGGCCGTCGAACAGGCGGACCACGCGGTGGGTCTTGTCGGCCATGCGGGGATCGTGGGTGACCATCACGATCGTGGTCCCCTCCTTCTGGTTCAGATCCTCGAGGATGCCCATGATCTCGTCCCCCATCTGGCTGTCGAGATTTCCGGTGGGCTCGTCCGCGAGCAGGATGTTGGGCCGGCCGACGATGGCGCGGGCGATCGCCACCCGCTGCTGCTGGCCTCCCGAGAGCTGGGTGGGAAAGTGATGTGTCCGCGACCCCAGACCCACACGGTCGAGCGCCGCCAGCGCGGCCTTCCGGCGCTCCCTGTTCGACATCCGGCGATAGAGCAGCGGGATCTCCACGTTGTCCGCCACCGAGAGGTCGGGCACCAGATGGAACTGCTGGAAGATGAAGCCGATCCGCTCGTTGCGGACGCGCGAGAGGGCGCGGTCGCCATAGCGGTCGATCGCCTTGCCGTCGAGCGCCACCCGCCCCGAGCTCGGCTCGTCGAGCAGCCCCATCAGATTGAGCAGCGTGCTCTTGCCGCACCCCGAGGGGCCCATCACCGAGACGAATTCCCCTTTCCCGATCTCCAGGTTGATGTTGTCGAGCGCAGTGGTCTCGACGCGGTCCGTTCGGTACAGCTTGCTGACCTGTTGCAGATGGATCATCGGAATGCCTCCGTTCATTTCAGATCGATCCTGTCCAGATGCGTGTAATCCTTCATGTCCGATACGATCACGACATTCCCGGGCGCCAGGCCGTCGAGGACCTCGTAATATTCGTCGCCGGTCAGCCCCAGGCGCACCCGGTGGCGCACGGCGTGATCCCCCTGGACGACGAACACCTCCTCGGTCTGTCCCCCTTGCGCGAACGGCCCCTTGGGGACCCGCAGCGCGTTGGCTCGTACGTCCGTGACCACCAGAACGTCCACCCGCAGGGCGTTGCGCAGTCGTGGGTTGCGGGCGTCGGCGAGGTCCACCTTGAATTTCACGGCGCCGTTCTCGATGGTGGGATCGATCGAGGCGAGGCGGCCGTCGAGCGTCTGATCGTCGAGCTTCACCCGCACGGCCTGGCCGGGGTGGAGGCTCGACGAGTGGACGTCCGACACCGTCCCCTCGACGCGGAACGAATCGAGATCCGCGATGCGGGCGATCACGTCGCCGCGCCGGACGGTCGTCCCTTCCTGCGGCACGACCCAGGTGAGGACCCCCGCGCGGTCCGAGCGGGTGGTGGCGAGGTCGAGCAGGCGCTGGGCGTCGTCGCGCTCCTTGCGCAGGGTGGCGAGGTCGAGCTCGATCCCCTGGAGCTGGGCCGCGGTCGAGCGGCGGGCCTCCTCGACGGATTCCTGGAGATGGGCGAGCTCGATCTGGGCCTTCTTCGCCTCCACCTCCGCCGCCTTGAACGTGGTTTCCGAGACCAGCCCTTCCGTGCGCAGCTTCCGGTTCTGCTCGGCGCGATAGCCGCTGGCCTCGGCGTCGAGCTTCTGCGCCTCGATCTGGCCGCGCAGATCGTTGAGGCTCTTTTCCAGGGTGATCCGGAGCTGCTGCTGCTCGTTGGCCTTCTTGGCGAGCTGGTCCTCGATCTTGCCGAGGTCCAAGCGGGCGGCGGAGGTGTCGAGGGCGAGGATCTCGTCGCCGGCCCGCACCACGTCCCCGGGCCGCTTGAGCACCTTCTCCACCCGTGCCTCGACCGGGCTGGAGATCACCCCCTCGAAAGCGGGCGCCACTGCGCCCGTGGCCTCGACCACCCCCTCGACCGGCCCGCGGTCGACGGTCCCCATCCGGATCTGCTCCCGCGCCACCGAAGGCCGCAGCCACCCCGGCAGCAGCACCAGAACGGCCAACGCCAACGCCGCGATCCCCCCGCCCACAGCCGCCCGGCGCCCCAGGCGGCGATATCTGTAACTGGCCTCCAGCTCACGATCCATATCGGCTGCTCCTCTCGGTCGGTGACCGTGAAGGGCAAGGAGCGCGCCATGGGCTAAGTTGTTGATCTGTTTGAAAATGATGACGTCAGGAAGGGATTGGAATCGTCCGGCCATGGACAGCGCCGTCCGGAAATGGACACCCGCTTGTA
>JAICSG010000517.1 GCA_025937035.1 Thermoanaerobaculia bacterium
GAAGAGGAGGGTGTTGGGAGCGCCGATCTTGTGGGCCAGTCCGCCCGCCAGCAGGCTGCCGAAGGGCGTGACCCCCATGATCGCCATCGTGTAGAAGCTCATCACGCGGCCCCGCTTGTCGTCCTCGACCAGGGTCTGGAGGAGGGTATTGCTCGCCGCCATCTGCATCATGAAGCCGATGCCGGTGAAAAACAGGAGAATGAGCGAGAGCCACAGGATTCTTGAGAGCGAGAAGCCGAGCAGGCCGGCGCCGAAGAGGGCGGACATCATCGGGATGATCTTGCCCAGCCCGATCACCGTGCGGCGGTTGGCCAGGAAGATCGCTCCCGAGAGGGCGCCCACGCCGACCGCCGCCATCATGAAGCCCAGGGTGTGCGGGCCGCCGTGCAGGACGGTGGAGGCGAAGACCGGCATCAGCACCGTGTAGGGCATGCCGACCAGGCTCACCAGGGCGAGGAGCAGCAGGATGCTGCGGATGGGCGCCGAGCCGGCCACGTATCGCCACCCCTCGCGGAGCTCGTGCAGCACCTTGGTCTCCTTCCGGGCCCGGTGCGATTCCGGGCCCAGGCGCATCAGCAGGAGCGAGGCGATCACCGCCAGATAGCTCACGGCGTCCAGGCCGAAGCACCAACCCTCGCCCACGGCCGCGATGATGATGCCGCCGATCGATGGCCCCACCAGGCGGGCGGCGTTGACCATCGAGGAGTTGAGCGCGATGGCATTGGGAAGGTCCTCCCGCCGCTCGACCATCTCGATCACGAAGGCCTGCCGCCCCGGCATGTCGAACGCGTTGATCACCCCCTGGAAGAGGCTCAGGGCCAGGACGTGCCAGATGTTGATGACCCCCGCGAGGGTGAGGACCGCCAGTCCGGCCGATTGCAGCATGGCCAGGACCTGGGTGATCACCAGCAGCCGGTGGCGGTTCCAGCGGTCGACCAGGACGCCCGCGAACGGGGCGAGCAGGAAGGAGGGGATCTGTCCCGCGAAGCCGACCAGTCCCAGAAGGAGCGCCGAGCCGGTCAGCCGGTAGACCAGCCAGCTGGTGGCGATCCGGGTCATCCAGGTGCCGATGAGCGAGATGCTCTGGCCGCTGAAGAACAGCCGGTAGTTCCGGTGGTGCAGGGCGCGCAGCATGAAGCCGAGGCCGCCCCGGGACGGGGTGGCCCCGGACGTGGACGGCACGGCGGGCGCTCCCTCACTCATGGCGCGAAGCGTACTGCAAAGCGTGGGCCCTCTATAATCTGAGGAATGCCCCCCAGCACCCCACGCCTCTTCCGCCTGATCCTCCCCGTCTCGGATGGGGAGAAGGCCCTCGGCTTCTACTCCCGGCGCAGCTTTTACGCCGTCGACCCCTTCGGCCACCGGCTCTGCTTCGTGGACGAGACGACCCTGTTCACGGGCCGGTAGCGGCTACATCGACGCGTCCTGCACGATCTCCCACGACCCGCCGCGCGGCCGCAGGACCAGCAGGGTGGACCCCTCGGCGGTCTTCTTCTCCGGCTGATCGGGATAGGCCAGCTTCCAGCGGGCGGCCACGGAGACCCCTTCGATCGCGCAGGATTTGCCCGCGGCCGGGAAGGTGCGCGTCTCCTGCACGTCGAGGGTCAGGGTGCCCATCGCCTTCTTATCGGGATAGCGGCGGCGATAGCGCTCCAGGACCTGTTGACGGCCGTGGGTGAGGCCGGTGGCGGAGACGAAGGTGGCGTCCTCGGCATAGACCGCCGTGAACCCTTCGAGGTCGCCGCGGCTCCAGGCCGCGGACTGGGTCGCGAGGAGCGCCTTGACCGCCTCCTCCGCCTTGCGGGCGCATCCAGGATCGCCGGCCCCGTGGACCGAGGCGGCCAGCGAGAGGATCGCGGCGAGCGCGAGCGTCAGGGATCTTTTCATGGCTGCATGCTACCGCACGACGATAGAATGCGATCCTACGACCCGTGGAGGAGAACGATGAGGCAGACGCTCCGGCGCACCATCACCATTCTGATCGGCCTGACCCTGGCCGTGCCGGCACTGGCTCAAGGCCCGGCTCCGGCGCCCTGTACCGGCCCCGAGCACCATCAGCTCGACTTCTGGGTGGGGGAGTGGGACCTCACCTGGCCCGGGCCCCAGGGCAAGCCCGGCGGCACCGCGACCAACCGGGTCGAGAAGATTTTCGACGGCTGCGTGGTGCAGGAGAATTTCACCGGCACCAGCGGCCCCCATCCGCTCCTCGGGCGCAGCCTCTCGGCCTACAGCGCGCGGGATCACGTGTGGAAGCAGACCTGGGTGGACAACCAGGGCGCCTACCTCGACTTCACCGGCGAATTCAAGGACGGCGAGATGAGGCTCAGCCGCCACGGCGTCGGTCCGGACGGCAAGCCGCGCCTGGCCCGCATGGTCTTCACCAACATCAAGCCCGACTCCTTCGACTGGCGCTGGGAATTCTCCGCCGACGACGGCAAGACCTGGAGCGTCGCCTGGCCCATCCATTATCAACGCAAGGGAGCGCCCAAGGGCTGACCCACCTGCCGGGACGGGGCCGCTCCCCCATGAGAGGGTGGGCGGCGGAGGCGGGGGATCTGCGATACTTTTTCTGGACATGGAGCTGACCGACGATGCCGATCTACGAATATCGCTGCCGTGACTGCGGCCACCGTTTCGAGGTTCTCCAGCGCATGGGGCAGGGGCCGGAAGGCCTGGTCTGCCCCAAGTGCGGAGTGGAGGCGCTGGAGAAGCAATACTCGACCTTCGCGAGCAACACGGGCGAGACGGCCCAGCGCGGCACAGCCGCCGCAGGCTGCGGTCCCGGCGGCTTCACCTGAGCCCGCTGACCGCGGCCCGGGAGGCCGCATCAGAAAGGACCGAGCCATGAAGGAAACCGCCGTCGCCTACGAGACCGAGACCGCTCTCCCCTTCGACCAGGCCGTGCAGACCTGCCGGGACGCCCTGGCCCGCGAGGGGTTCGGCGTGCTGACCGAGATCGACGTCCAGGCCACGCTGAAGAAGAAGCTCGACGTCGACCGCGACCCGTACCTCATCCTCGGCGCCTGCCATCCCCCCTCGGCCCACCGCGCCCTCACCGCCATGCCGGAGGTGGGCGTGCTGCTCCCCTGCAACGTCACCGTCTCGCGTGAAAACGGCAAGACCGTCGTCCGCGCCATGAACCCCCAGGCCGCCCTCGGCATCCTCAAAAATTCCGCCCTGGACGAGGTCGCCTGCGAGGTGGCGGCGGCGTTGAAGCGGGTGGTGGGGGCGGTTTAGGGCTCCGCCCGCTTCACGAGCTCCTCTTCCATCTCCTGCGCCCAGGGGACGGCCTCGTTCCGGCGGTCCCGCGCTTCGCGGATGAGGCGCAGGTTCCGCGCCGTGGTCTCGGGCTCCCAGGGCTCGCGGATGTTGGCCAGCGCGTCATCCAGGGCCGCGTTGGCCCGCTCCTCGTCCTTGGCGAGCACGGCGAGCTCCAGACGGGTGGCGTAGTCCCAATAATCGGGTTTTCCGGACGCGATCTTGCGTTCGACGGCGTAGGAGACGACGGGGAGGATCTCGTTGCGGGCCGGATCCGGCGACTCCATGATCTCCATCAGGGTGACCGCGTTGATGCCCGGATAGGCGTCGCGCCAGTCGGTATCGAAACCTTTTCGATAGGCGTCGGCCGCCTTTTTGAGCAGTGCCTTGGCGAGCCGGCCTTCCCCCTGCTTGACCGCCGCCTCCCAGCGGTCTTTATAAACCCGGCCGAGGATGCCATAGGTCTCGCTGCTCGGTCCACGATCGGCGATGAGCTTGAGGAGGATCTCCTCCGCGTCCTCGCCGCGCCCGGCCCGGTTGAGCGCCAGCGCGAGCTGCTCCCGCACCATCACCGTCTCGGCGAGGGGACGGGGCATCTTCTTCACCAGATCGATCATCCGGTCCCAGGCCTTGGCCGCGCGGTAGGAAAGAAAAAGATCGATCACCACTCCGGATTCGAGATTGGAGAGATCCCCGAAGTCAGCCTCGACCGTAGCGAGCTCGCCGGCCCCCTTTTTGCGGGCATCGGCGAGCCGCGC
>JAICSG010000759.1 GCA_025937035.1 Thermoanaerobaculia bacterium
GCTGGACGGGGCGCTCGTCCACGAGACGATTTCCGCCACCGCCGGGGGTTCGCCCGAAGCCCTGGCGGTGGCCTGGGACGGCGGCGAGCTGACCTACGGCGAGCTGGAGCGGCGCTCCAACCGGCTGGCGCGGCGGCTGCGCCGTCTGGGCGTGGGGCCCGAGACCTTCGTGGGCCTCTGCTGCGACCGCTCGGGGGACTTCGTGGTGGGGGTGCTGGGCATCCTCAAGGCGGGCGGCGCCTACGTGCCCCTCGACCCGGAGTATCCGCGGGAGCGCCTCGATCAGATGCTGGCCGACTGCGGCGCGCCGGTGCTGGTGGCCCAGGAGCGCACCGCCGCCCTGGCCGGCGGCGCCCGGCTGGTGCGGGTCGACGCGCCGGATCTGGATCTGGAGGACGGCGGCCCGCTGATCCCCACGGCCCTGCCGGAGCATCCGGCCTACGTGATCTACACCTCCGGCTCCACGGGGCGGCCCTAGGGGGTGGTGGTGGCGCACGGGTCGCTGGCGCGCTCCACGCGGGCCCGCCGGGCCTTCTACCGCGAGCCGGTGGGGGCCTACCTGCTGGCCTCCTCCTTCGCCTTCGACAGCAGCGTGGCCGGCCTCTTCTGGACCCTGGTGGACGGCGGCACGCTGGTGCTGCACCGGGAGCAGTCCCGGCTGGAGCTGCCGGAGCTGCTCGCCACCCTGGCGGGGCGGCGGGCCTCGCACCTGCTCTGCCTGCCCTCGCTCTACAGCCTGATCCTGGAGCACGGGGAGCCCGGCCAGCTCGCCTCGCTCAGGACGGTCATCGTGGCGGGGGAGGCCTGCCCGCCGGCCCTCGTGGCATTGCACGCCGAACGGCTCCCCGGGGTGGCGCTGGCGAACGAGTACGGCCCCACCGAGGGGACGGTGTGGAGCAGCGCCTGCTTCCCGCGGGCGGGGGAGCCCGTCTCCATCGGCCGCCCCATCGGCAACGTCCGCTTCCATCTGCTGGACCGCGAGCTGGGGCCGGTGCCGGCCGGGGTCCATGGCGAGCTCTGGATCGGCGGCGATTCGCTCGCCCGCGGCTACCTGGGCCGCCCGGATCTCACCGCCGAGCGCTTCCTGCCCGATCCGTTCTCGGCAGCGCCCGGCGCGCGTATGTACCGCACGGGGGACCGCGCGCGCTGGCTGGCGGACGGCTCCCTCGACTTCCTGGGCCGCCTGGACCATCAGGTCAAGATCCGCGGCTTCCGCGTCGAGCTGGGGGAGATCGAGGCCGCGCTGCTGGCCCTGCCCGGCGTCCGCGAGGCAATCGTCATGGCGCGCGGCCAGCGGCTGGTCGCCTGGGTGGTGGGCGGCGCCGATTCCTTACGGGATCGACTGCGCGAGCGGCTGCCCGACTACATGGTGCCCTCCGCCTTCGTGAATCTCCCGGCGCTGCCGCTCAACGCCAACGGCAAGGTGGACCGCAAGGTGCTGCCCGAGCCGGAGCAGCCCGGCGGACGTGAGGGGGCCGTGGCGCCGCGCACCCGCGAGGAGGAGATTCTGGCGGGGATCTGGGCGCGGGTGCTGCGCCTGCCGCAGGTGGGAGTGGAGGACAACTTCTTCGAGCTGGGCGGCGACTCGATCCTGTCCGTCCAGATCGTGGCCCGGGCGCGCCAGGCCGGCCTGCTGCTCACCGTCAAGCAGATCTTCGAGCACCAGACCGTGGCGGCGCTCGCCCGCCACGCCAGGCCCGTGGAGAAATCCCCGGATTCCACCGGGCCCGGCGCGGACGTCTACCCGCTCTCGCCGGCCCAGAACGGCATCCTGTTCCACAGCCTGATGGCGCCCGAATCCGGGGTCTACGTCACCCAGGTCGCCTGCGCGCTGCCGGCGGATCTCGACGCCGGGCTGCTCCGCCAATCCTGGGAGCGTCTGATGGCCCGCCACGGCGTGCTCCGCACGGCCTTCCTCTGGGAGGGGCTCGACGAGCCCGTGCAGATCGTCCGCGAGGCCGTCTCCCTCCCCTGGCGGGATCTGGACTGGCGCGGCCTGCCGGCGGCGGAGCGGGAGCGCCGCCTGGAGGAGCTGCGGGAGGACGACCGGCGCGCCTCCCTGGCCTTGACTGAGGCGCCGCTGACGCGCTTCACCCTGGTCCGCCTCGACGGCGGCTGGGAGCTCCTCTGGACCTCCCACCACCTGCTGCTGGACGGCTGGTCGCTCCCCCTGCTGCTCCAGGAGCTGGTGGCCGTCTACAACGCCCTGCGGGGGGGCCAGGAGCCGGAGCTGCCGCCGGCGCGGCCGTTAGGCGACAACATCGCCTGGCTGCGGCGGGGGGACCTTTCGCGGGCCGAGCCGTTCTGGCGGCGGGAGCTGAAGGGCTTCAGCGCTCCCAACCCCGTGGGCGTCATTCACCCGGCGGCGGCGGACGGGATCTCGGGCCAGGCCGAGCACCGGGTCGAGGTCTCCGCCGAGGTCACGGCGGCGCTGCGGGCCCTGGCGGCGCGGCACAAGCTGACCTTGCAGACCCTCACCCTCGGCGCCTGGGCGCTGCTGGTGAGCCGCTACAGCGGCGAGGCGGACGTGGTCTTCGGCACCGCCGTCTCCGGCCGTCCGGCCGACCTGCCCGGGGTCGAGAGCATGGTCGGTATGTTCGTGAACACCCTGCCGGCGCGGGCGCGGGTAGACGGCGCCGAGGCGCTGGCCCCCTGGCTGCAACGCCTCCAGGAGAGCCAGCTCGCCCGGCAGGACTTCGAGCCCACGCCCCTCTCCCAGATCCAGCGCTGGAGCGAGGTCCCCGCCGGCTCGCCGCTGTTCGAGACGCTCTACGTGTTCGAGAGCTATCCCAACATCGGGGACCGGGGGGACGGCGGCCTGCGGATCGGCGATCCGCGCACCCACGAGAGCACCAACTACCCCGTCACCCTGCTCCTCGCGGCAACGGACCGGATCGCCCTGCGCCTGATGATCGACCGCGCCCGGGTGGAC
>JAICSG010000852.1 GCA_025937035.1 Thermoanaerobaculia bacterium
AGAAGCTGGTGTCCACGAAGCCGGGGAGGATGGCCGCGACTCGCACGCCGTAAGGGCGCAAGTCGAACATGGCGACCTCCGAGAGGGTGATCAGGCCGGACTTGCTGGCGCTGTAAGCCCCGCAGCCCGGAGCGGAGTGTTTCCCAGAGAGGGAGGAGATATTGAAGATCCACCCCGTGCCCTGCCGCTTCATCGCCGGAGTCACGGCGTGCATGAAATAGAAGCTGCCCGAGAGATTGGTCTCGATCACCGCGCGCCACTGCTCGCCGGTCATCTCGTCGACGGCGCCGAAGATTCCGATGCCGGCGTTGTTGACCAGGCAGTCGATCCGCCCCTCCTCCCGCAGCGTCTCTTCGACGAAAGCGTCCACCTCTTCCTGGTTGCGGACGTCCACTCCCCGGCCGGTGACGGCGGTCGCGTCTCCGCAGGACTCCCGAAGCTCCCGTTCTGCCTCTTCCACCTCCGCGCTCAGGCAGCAGAAGCGGACTCGCCAGCCCTCCTTGAGCAGGGCCTCCGTGATCGCTCTCCCGATTCCCCGGCTCCCGCCGGTGACAATGGCGACGTCCTTCTTCCTCGTGTCATCTGCCATAATGTCCTCCTTCCTGGAGAACTGTACCAAAGAGGCGGCGGTCTACAGCCGCGGAGTGGTTTGTCCCTCTTCTCAAGGCTGAGGCACCTTCTCTTGCGGGATATAGTGCTCCTTGCCTGAGGATGACTCCATGCCTGCTGCAACCGAGAGAAAGCCCAGCCCCGCCCTCGGCGAGCGCCTGCTGAGCCTGGCTGCCGCGACCTTGAGCGGCACCCAACGGAAGATCGCAACCGCCCAGAGATGGGTCCGGTTCCAGCGTGGGGTCCGCTACCAGTACCACCTCCGCCCGGACGACATCTTCGTCGCCAGCTATCCGAAGTCGGGGACGACGTTGATGCAGATGATGCTCCACCAGTTGAAGACCTCGGGCGAGATGGGCTTCCACCACATCAACGACGTCTCGCCCTGGTTCGAGGTGGAGATCGCCCATGAGACCCTGCAGCACTTGGAGCTGCCTTCGCCGCGGGTCTTGAAGACCCATCTCGCGTATAGACAGGTACCCCGGGGCGCGCGCTATATCTACCTCGCCCGGGACGTGCGCGACGTCGCCTGGTCGGCCTACCACCACAGCCAGTTGATCATGGGGGCAACCCCCCCGTTCGAGCTGTTCATGGAAGAATTTTTCGTCGGGCGGACCAAGTTCCGCTCGTGGTTCGAGCACATCGAATCCTGGTGGCCCCACCGCAACGACGACGACGTGCTCTTCCTGCGCTACGAGGAGGTGACC
Organism: Thermoanaerobaculia bacterium; assembly: GCA_025937035.1. Lineage (GTDB taxonomy): Bacteria > Acidobacteriota > Thermoanaerobaculia > Multivoradales > UBA5704 > DATARR01. The sequence goes on from JAICSG010000852.1 coordinate 1,317, forward strand.
GCCGACCTGGAGGGCACGGCCCGCCGGGTCGCCGCCTTCTGCGGCCTCGAGGTCCGCGAGGAGGAGATGCCGAGGATCGTCGAGCATTGCGGCATCGAGCTCATGCGGCGGCACCAGGAGAAGTTCGATCCCCGGCCGGTCCTTCGTGGCCGCCGTCGGGCTCCCTCACCCAACTCGGTGCAGTTCATCCGCGAGGGGAAGACCGGCAGGGGCCGCGAGGTCCTGAGCCCGGCGCAGCAACAGCTCGTGGCCGGCAAGCTGGCCGCCCTCCGTCAGAAGCTCGGCGTCGCCACTGACGATCCGTATTCCGCTCTCCTGCCTCCCTGTCTCGCGGACTGAGCCGTCGTATTCCTCCGCCGCCAGGGCTAATCGCCAAAGCGACGGCGCTGCGCCGCGATGATCTCACCGTCACGTTCAGCAACCAGATCGCGCAATGAGTCGCTGTAGTGCTCCGTGTACGGGCGGACCGCAGCGGTGTTAGGGTGGCCGAGACATGGCACGTTGCCGCGGCGCTGGAACAGGAGATCTCCTCTTTGTCATAAGTGCTTACCAGCGTCCAAAAGTGGCAGGGACGATCGTGATTGACACCGGCTGAGCAAGGCGCGAAACTCTATGGGTGGGCAAGAGCTCTAGAGACCCGATTACTGCTGATCGAACGTCGCTGAATTCCGTGGCGGCCGAGCTTTACCCATCAGAGGTCCAGATTCCACAACGGATCGCGGAGAGGGTCGCGAGCCTCGTCCAGGAAGTGCGGGAGAGCCTGGAGAGCGTGGTCTACTACGAGCACCCTCTCACCGGCTGTGGCCTTCTTCTGGTGGTGCCGGACCGAGCGACCCAACCCTTTCCCGACCTCCTCGCGCGGATCTACCGCGCGGCGCCCAGGGTGACCCTTCACTGTCTCCGGCCGCGGGAGCTCTTCCAACTCGCGCTGCCGGGCTATGACGCTCCGGCCCTCAGCGTCGACGATCAGCCTCACCTGGCACACTGCGTCAAGCTCCGCAGCGCCTTGCTCCACGGCCGGGACTGCCGCGCCGAGGTGCCGCTCCCAGCAAGGCCGGCGGTCTTCCTGCGGGAGCACCTCCGCGGGTGCCAGAGGTATTTCCGCCCGCACTACCTGAAGCTGCTCTTCGAGCGGCAGTACCGCAATGTGGTCATGGAGACGGTCCGGGAGGCGCGCCGGACGATGTCCATCGCTCTCGTGGGGGATGGCGGCTGGCAGGTCGACCTGGCC
>JAICSG010000059.1 GCA_025937035.1 Thermoanaerobaculia bacterium
AAGGAACACCTTCCGGGCCTTCGCCTCGGCCTCGCCCCCCTCCTCCCCGGGCTCGTAGCCGGCCATCAGGTCGCGCGCCGCCAGCGGGCGCTGCCGGGTGGCGAGCTCGGCCAGCGCCTCCCGCGCCACGGCGTTGTCCGGCTCCCGGCGGAGGACCTCCTCGAAGATCCGCTTCGCCTCGCCGGGGTGGTCCTGCCGGAGGTAGAGCTCGCCCAGGGTCACCGTGGCGACCGGCTCGGCGGCGGACGGCGGCGCGGGCTGGGGTGGAGCGGTCTCCAGGACCGCCGGCTCGGGGACAATTTCGGGGGCGATCTCGGGGGCGATCGGCTCCGGCTCCACGGCCCAGGGGGTCTGCTCCTCGATCTCGAAGACCGGCGCCTCCGGCTGCGCCGGCTCGGGGGCCGCGATCGGCGCGGGCTCCTCGACCACCTCCCAGGAGAACCCCGTCACCACCGCCGCGGGCTCCGCCGCGACCGGCTCCGGCTCCTCCAGGGCGGCTGGCGCCATCTCTTCCAGAGCGGGCGGCGGCTCCATCATCTCCACCGCGCTCTCCTCGTGGAAGGCCAGGACCGGCTCGGGCTCCGGCTGAGGCGCGGGCTCCGGCGTCACGGCCGCGAAAGGCTCGGGCTCCACAGGCTCGGGCTCGAGGACGGCGGGAGCCGCGGCGGCCTCGGCCGTGAGGTCGAAGGCGAAGAGGCCTTCGGCGGCCAAAGCGTTCAGATACCGGCTCCGGCTCTCCCGCGAGGCGAGGCCGGGGAAGATGACGTCCTCCGGCTCGGGCTCCTCCATTTCGGCCACGGCCACCGCGGCGGGAGCGGCGGCGGGCGCCACGGCCGCGGAGGCGGGAGGGGGAGCCGCGGGCGCCGGAGGCGTCCAGAGGTCCCCGAACGGCTCGTCCGCGACCGGCACGGCCACCGGATGCGAGACCCGGGCCGGCATGCCGAGATCGAAGATGTCCTCCCCGCCCGCGGCGGCCCTGGCGGCGGACCCGGTGGAGGCCGCGGCTTCCGGGCGGGGCGGGGCCGGCGGCGGAGCCAGATCCGAAAAGGGATTGTCCGACGTCGGGGGGGGCTGTGGGGGTTGTTCCATCGCGCGGAGCCTCCGGCGCAGCTCTTCGATTTCGGGGTCGCTGTCGTTCAGCAGACTGTAGAGGTCGAGCCGCTCGCGAGCCCGCTCCGGCTCGCCGGTGTCGAGATACGCCCGCACCAGCAGCTTGTTGGCCACCATCTGGGTGGCGTCCTGCTTGACCACGCGCTCCAGCACCGCGCGGGCCGGCTCGGGCTCCCCCAGCTCCAGGTGGCACCGCCCCTTGGCCACCAGGGCGGAGAGGTATCCGGGATGCTCCTTGAGGCCCCGGTCCAGCACCTCCAACGCCTCCTTGACCCGCCCCTGATGGCGGTACTCCTCCGCGAGCTGGAGGAAAACGCGGGAGGTCGGGTCAGCGTCCCAGCGGTTCTTGAGCTGAGTGACGCGGTCGGAGAACGCGCCGTCGCTCATTCCGAGGACACCTCGTCTGGAGCTTGGACACGCGGGGACCGGGCGGGAGGCGTCGTAAGGAACGGCAAAGTGGCCGCATTATAGCAGTGGTGCGCGAAAGGCGCTCCCCCGCGGCCCGATACCGGAGCCGCGGGGCAGGATCAGAGACTTTCCAGATCACCGCCTTGTGGCGGCACCGGTCACGGTGTCACGGTGATCGTGATGGTCGACGACAGCAGCGAGCCGTTTCCGGACGGCGTCTTGGCGGTGACGGTGAAGCTGGTGACCCCGGTGAGCTGGGCCTGCGTCAACGTCAGCGTGTTCGTAGCGACTCCGGTCGTATCCGTGAAGACCGTCCCCGTGGTCGAGAGGGTCCCCCGATCAGACGAGAAAGTCACCGGCGCGCCCTGGAGGGCCAGACCCTGGGAGTTCGTCACGAAGGCGGTGAGCGTGATCGTTCCACCCGCCGAGGTGATCGAAGCGGGGTTGGCCTGCAGGCTGATGTCGGTGGCCGCGTCGCGGATCGTCAGCATCGTGGTCGCCGCGTCGCTGGAGCCGAAGATGGCGGTGATGGTCGACATGCCCGCCTGCGTGCCCGCGTCCAGCTTCGTGGTCGCCGTGCCGTTGGCGTCGGTGAGGGGGCGCGGGTTCGCGAGCGTGCCCAGACTCGCCGTCAGAATCACCGGCTGGCCCGCCGCCGCGGGCGTGCCGTCCGCGTTGCGGGCGATGACCGTCACCGTCGCCGAGCCGTTGACCGGAATGTTGTTCGGGCTCACGGTCACCAGGGGGGTCACCGGCTTCGAGCCCGACCCCGTCCCGACCTGGATATCCGCCTCGGCCTTGGCGTCGCCGCCGCCGGTGGTGGCCATGACCTTCGCCGTCCCCGTGCGGCTGTCGGCGTGAAAGACCGTGGTCGCCGTGCCGCTGCTGTCCGTCGTGACGACCGAGGCGATGGTGCCGATGTCCGACGACAGCCGGATCTCGGTCCCAGGGTTCAAAGGGTTGCCGTCCGGCTTGCGGCCAACGACCGTGATCGTCGAGGTGCCGTTCAGGGCGATCTGTGAGGGGTTGGCACTGATCGTCAGGACCGTGCCCGAGGGGGCGACCGGCGTGGCCTTGTCACAGCCCGCTACCGGGAGCAGAGACACTACGAGAAGGAGACAAGCAACAGCGCGGTAATTCATAGCAACTCAGTATACGAATCGGGGCGGCCATCCGTCTAGCGATGGCCGCCCCGGGGACACGGCGGAGGGGATCGGGCGGTGCCTTACGGCACGTTGATCACCTTCACCGTCTGGTTGGAGCCGCCCGCGTTGGTCGCCGTCAGCTTGACGCTGTACGGGCCCGCCGCGGCGTAGGTGTGGGACGGGTTCTGCTGGGTGCTGGTGCCGCCGTCACCGAAGTCCCAGGCCCACGACGTCGGGGCGCCGCTCGACGTGTCGGCGAACTGCATGGTGTGGCCGCTCACCGGCGTCGCCGTGAAGCTCGCGGTGGGCGGCGTGGTCTGCTGCTGGTTCTGGCATGTGGTGTCCGACGGATTGAGCAGGAACCCGTTGGTGAAGGCCGAGGTGCAGCCCGTGCTCAGGTCGGTCACGTTGATGGTGACCGGCGTCGGAGCGTTCCGCATGCCGCCGTTGCCGCACGCCTCCATGTTGAAGGAGAAGCCCTGCGGAGGCGTCGGCACGATCACGTTGATCGTGGTCGACGTGCCGCCGGTCACCTGGGCCGAGCTGCCGGTCGTGCCGGAGCCGAAGGTCACCCCCATGTTCGACGGGGCGAAGTCGTGGCCCTGGATGGTGATGGTGCTGCCGACGCTGCCGCTGGTCGGGCTGAGGCCGGTGATGACCGGAGTCGGTAACTGGAAGTTGAACCCGAGGTTGGCCACGGCGCCGTCGCCGGTGTTGATGTTGGTCACCGACACGGAGGTCGCCGAGATGAGGCCGTTCTTCGGGCAGGAGGTGGGCAGCGGGGCCGGGCTGGTGAGGATCACGATCTGGGTGCCGCTCACCGAGAGCACCTGCTGGGCCACCGAGACGTTCGGGTTGCTGAAGCTGAACGACACCGCGACCGGGCCCTCGAAGCCGGAGCCGTCGATGGTCACCCGGGTGCCGCCCAGATAGGAGCCGCCGCCCGGACCCATGGCGGTGATCTGCACGTTGGTCCCGTACTTGAACTGCTGCGAGCCGACGCCGCTGAACCCGCTGTTGACGTTCTTCACCAGGATGTCGACCACCTTGTTGGTGAGGTTCTGGCCGAAGCCGCGGGCCGCCGGCGTGATGGCGACGATCTGCGTCGGCGTCACCGAGACGACCGTGGCCTCGACGCCGTTGAAGCTGCTGGCGCTCGACCCGATGCCGAACAGCACCTGCACGGGGGACTGGAAGCCCGTCCCCGTGATGGTGACGCGGGTGCCGCCGTCGTTGGTGCCCGAGGCCGGGTTGATGGCGAAGACCGCCGGCTGGCCGCCCCCGCCGCCGCCCACCGAGTAGGTGAAGCCGCGGTCGATGCTGTCCATCTGCTCGTCGGTCTGGTTGACGTGGTTGGTCACCATCACCGCGACCGAGGCGGTCTCGCCGACGCCGACCGACGCCCCCGCCGCCGCCGCCGAGGGGGTGACGACGACGATCTGGCTGGGGGTCACCGAGCGCACGGTGGCCGCGGCGCCGCCGAAGGTCACCCGCACCGGCGCGGCGAAGCCGCCGCCCAGGATGGTCACCTGCTGGCCGCCCGCCGCGTCGCCGACGTTCGGCGACACGGAGGAGACGTAGAAGGTGGCCGGGGAGTTGATGTGCACGTTGGCCGCGCCCGTGGCGCCGCCGAAGGTGGCGGTCACGGCGGCCGTGCCCACCTCGGTGCCGCTGAACAGCGCGGCCGACGCGCGGCCGTTGACCAGCGCGAGCGTCACGCTCTGCTGGCCGCTGGTGGCCGAGTTGAAGCTGCCGAGCGAGGTGGTGAGCGTCACCTGCGAGCCGTCCGGCGGCGGTTGGCCGGTACCGTTCTGGCGCACCTCCACCGTGACGGCGCTGGAGCCGCCGCTGCCCGCGGTGATGTTCGGCGGGTTGGCGGTAACCGTGATCGAATAGGTGGTCTGGGGCACCGGCGGCTTCGAGGTGACCGGCGGGCTGCTCGGCTCGGTCGGCGACGACGTGCAGCCGAGAGCCGACGCGAGCACCGAGGCGGCCAGCAGGACTGCGGCGTTCCGGAAGAGTCTCATAAGATGGCTCCTACATCCCTTCAACGCGTGACTTCGATCGTGAACGTGGCCGGCTCCGAGGCGATGTCGTCGCCCGAAAGGGTACGGCCGAAGAAGCGCATGGTGACATCCAACGTGATGACCGCGGTCCCGGTCTCGGAGTCCCGCCCCAGATTGATCAGATCCTTGATCGGCTGGTTCGCGATCTGATCGGTGGTCAGGAAGGGCAGATTGAAGAGGTCCAGCGTGCCCTGCGGCTCCACCAGCCCGAAGATCGCCTGCGTCGTCGGCGGCGGCGTCCGGGTGCCGGTGTCACGCCGCCGGTAGGTGACCTCGTAGCTCCGCAGCTCGATCCCCTCGAGCTGGTGCCCCGTGGGCGAGTTCACGGAGGGATCCTTGAAGAAGCTCCGCAAGGTCACCTGGTCGATCGAGAACGGTCCGGAGGTCGCCGAGACCGAAACCGGCAGGCCGTTGAAGTGGGTCACCGAAAGGACGACGGTGCCCTCGGTCCGGTCGGTCCGGCTCCGGCAGCTCGTGATCGCCAACGTCAGGGCGATCAGCAGGAACAGAAAGAGGCGTTGAGTCTTCATGGTCCGCTCCCAAGGGTTAGATCTTGATCACGCGCGGAGTGATGAAGATGAGCAGCTCATCGTTCTCCTCGTCGCGCGACCTGTGCTTGAACAGATGCCCGATGATCGGGATGTTGGAGAGCCCGGGCACCCGGTCCTCCGCGTTCTGCCCCGTCACCTTGTAGATGCCGCCGATCACCGCCGTGCCGCCGTCGCGCACCACCAGGCGCGTGCTCGCGTCCTTGGTGGAGATCGGGGCGTTGGCGTTGCCGGCGACCACGAAGGCGAGCTGGACCTCACGCTTGGAGATGTTGATGTCCAACAGCACCGTCCCCTCGGCCGTGACCTGCGGGATCACGTCGAGCCGCAGGGTCGCGTTGATGAACTGCACGGAGAAGGTGTCGTTGAAGATCGTCTGCACCGGGATCTGCAGACCGCTCTGGATGGAGGCACGCTGGTTGTTCAGCGTCGCCACCTTGGGCGCCGAGAGGATGGTGATCAGGCCCTCGCTCTCGGCCGCCTGCAAGGCGGCGTCGAGGTTGAAGGTGCCCAGGATGTTGGACAGATGGATCCCCAGGGTGCCGTTATTGGTGTTGCCCGGGAGGTTCACGCCACCGTTGAGCGTGCCCTGCGCCGGGAAGACCAGGCCCGTGGTGTTGCCGTGGGCGGCGTCGGCGATCGCCGAGAGCCCCCACTTGACGCCGATGTCGCGGCTGAAGCGCTTCGTGGTCTCGACGATCCGGGCCTCGATCATCACCTGCGGCTCCGGCGCGTCGAGCAGGTTGACCACCGAGAGCACGGCGTCCATGTTGGCCGGCAGCTCCTTGATGATCAGGGCGTTCGTGCGGCGGTCCACCACCACGCTGCCGCGCTGGGTGAGCAGGCCCGCCTGGCCCGTGCGCAGCAGGGTCGCCACCTGCTGGGCGTTGGCGTAGCTCAGGCGCTGGTAGACCGTGCGCAGCGGGATGGCGAGCGCCTTGGCCGCCGCGAGCTGCTGCCGCTCCTGGGCCTCCTTGCGCAGCACGTCCGTGGGCGCGATCCGCATCACGTTGCCGTCGAGCTCGTAGTCGAGGTTGTTGATGCGCAGCACCTCCTCGAGCGCCTGGTCCCAGGGGACGTTCTCGAGCTCGGCCGTCACCGTGCCCTGGACCCCCGGCTGGACGATCACGTTGAGGCCGCTGATCTGGGCGAAGGTGCGCAGCACGTCGGTGACGTCGGCGTTGGTGACCTTGAGGTCGATCGGCTCGCCGAAGTACTGCTTGTCCTTCTGATTCAGATTGGCGTTGCGCTGCGCCAGCCCCTGCAGCGGCGTGGCCGGCTGCGAGACGTCCACCGGCTTGCCGATCGGCGCCTTGACCCCTGGCTGCGACCCCATCGAGCTGGCGGTCGGCGCCGCGCCCCGGGCTGGCGTCAGCGCCACGGGGCCGGTCGGCGACGGCGGAGCCGCGGCCGGCATCGGCGAGGCCTCCTCGGTCTGGATGCGCCCCTTGGACGTCTTCTTGCCGTCCGCCGGCGGATTGCGCTGCGCGAGCGCCAGGTCCGAAGGCTCCGGCCCGGAGGCGGCGGCCGTGGTGGTCGTCGTGGTGGTCTTGGTCGTGGTGGTCGAGACGGTGGTCCCCGGGGCCGCGCCGGCCGGAGCCGGCTCGACCACCGTCGCCTTCGACGTCCTGGCCGTCTTCGTGGTCTTGGCCTTGGCCGCCTTCTCCGTCTTCGGAGCGGGGGCGGGAGCGGCCGCCGGAGCCGCCGCCACAGCCGGAGCCGGGCTGCCGTCCGCGGCCGGGAAGGAGATCACCAGCGCGTCGCCCGTGCGCTCGATCGTTGGCACCGAATCGCCGCGCAGATCGAACACCACGCGGGCCACCGCCTTGGGAGCGGGCTTGAACTGCGCCACCCGCACCCGCTCGACCACGCTCCCCTCCACCTGCATGGTGGAGCGCTGGCTGTGGTTGACCACCCCGTTCAGATCGATCACGAAGCGCCGGGGATCGGAGAGCGCGAAGGTCGAATACGGCAGCTCGCCATCGCCGCTGATGCGGATCACCGCGCCGCCGGTCGAGGAGAGCACCTCGACGCCGTTGAGCTGGGTGGCCGCGGCGCCGGTGGGCGCGGGGCCGACCATCGGCTTGTCGGGCGTGCCGGCCGCGGTCACCGTGGAGGGCGTCGACCCTCTGGACGGCGCGGGGGCCGGAGCCGCCATGGCGGGGGCCGGAGCGGCCTGCGAGGCGGGCGGCTCGGCCTGGGCGGCCTTGGCGCCGTTGCCGGCCACCGGCTCCTCATGGAGCGGCTCGAAGGCGAGCTTGCCCTTGCTTTCCTTCCCGGTCTCCTTCCCCGCGTTGTCCATGGGGAGGAGCTGGATGCGCAGCTTGGTGCCGTCGGCGCTCACCGAGTGCTCGACCTCCTGCCGCGTCGCGATCACCAGCCGGGTCATCGGGCGCGAGCCCTCCTCGCTCTTCTGCACCGTCAGCGAGGAGACCAGCCCCTCCTCCGGCGAGAGATCGACGACCTTCGGCCCCGGCACCGAGTTGGGCAGCTCCACGACCACGCGGCCTTCGGCGTTGCGGAAGCTGGTCCAGACCAGGGGAGCGTTCGCCTCGAGATCCACGAAGACGTCAGGGGCTCCTTCCCGCAGATCCAGCGAACGGATCTCGGCGGCGGCACCCTGCGCCGGTTTCACCTCGGCTTTGTTGGAAGTGGGGGATTGTTTCGAGGCCCGGGGTGACGCCTCGGCCCCTGGGGCCAGCGTGAGGCCGGTGCCATCAGCTCCCGCCAGCACGCTAAGCACCGCTGCCGAGGCGATCCATCGCCGCCAGCCAGCGCTCGGACTTCTCATGACCACATCTCCCATGTCGCCTCCCTTACGGGCCACTGATTCCCTTACGCCATGCATCTTGACGCTGCTCCTGATGTCCACTGAATCCATGGCTCAAGAAGGATTCAGGCTCTTGACCACCTCACGGAACGGCTTGAGCGCGGTCGGATCCTGGACGACCTGTTTGAAGACCACCTCGTTCTTGTTGATGCTGACGACGTCGCCGTCGAAGAGCTGGTCTCCCTCTTTCAACAGATAGCTTTTCTTCTGGTTCGCGGCCACCACCTGCGCCACGAACCCCTTGCTGGTGTGATAGATGCCGCGCAGATCGATCTCGTCGATCAGCAGCCCGGGCACTCCCTCGGGCCGCGGCCCGCGGATCTCCGGCCGGTCCGGCCCCGCCAGCAGCGACTTGAACGGATCGCGCCGGTTGCCGGGGTCGTAGGAGAAGCCGCTCCCGGAGAGCACCTCCTCCTCCCCCTGGAGGATCTCGTCGATGTTGCCGAGGTCGGCGCCCGTGTCCCCGCCCGTCACCGAGGAGCTCCCGCCGGCCGCGCCTCCCGCCGGCGGCTGCGCCGCGGCCGGAGGGGGCGCCGGCTTCTCCGCCGGCTTCTCCGCGGGCTTCGCCGCCTTCGCGGGCGGCTTCGCCGGAGGCTTCTGCGCGAGCGCCGCCCAGGAGACCGCCAGGACGAGGCCCAGGACGATCGCGGAGATGAGACTCGTGGCTCGGGTGAGACGCATTACTCGGGCCCTCCAGCACGGCTGCGGGTCGTCGGTCCTTCATCGCTCCCGGGGCTGCCGGGCGGCGGCGTGGGCCGGGCCGGCGCCTTGCCCTTCCCCTTCTTGTCCTTGTCCTTGGCCGAGGTGTCCTCGGGCTCCGGCTCCTTGTAGACGAAGGTCTTGGCCGTGAACTTGGCGTTGATCGTGTGCGGGTTCGCCTCCGCCTGCCCCTTCGGGTTCTTCACCTGCGGCAGCGCCTTGATCTCCAGGTTCTCGACGTTGATGATCCGCGAGAACCGGCTGACGCGATCGAAGAGCAGAGCGAGGTTGTGATACGAGCCGTCGAGGTCCACCTTGATCGGCCACTCGCTGTAGAACTCCTTGTCGGTCAGCACGCCGGGGGTGAACGCCTTGAGCGTGAAATCCCCCTGCTCGGCCAGCGAGCGGATGCGCCGCATCAGGTCCGGCGTGTTGCGCCGCGCCGGCAGGATGCGCAGCAGCTTGTCGAGCTCCAGCTCGAGCTGCCGCACCTCCTCGCGGAACTTCGGCAGCTCCTGCTTGGCCGCGCGACCCTCCTGGATCTTGCCCTGGAGATTCGCGAGCTGCGTCACCGCGCGGTCGTAGTCGTCCCGCATCGGGTCCAGCAGGCGCCAGTAGCAGGCGCCGAACAGCAGCGCGCCGACGCCCATCCCCGCGGCGAGGCCGATATACCAGGGTTTTCCTTCCAGTCCCGTCTTCAGCGCCACGGGGCCTGCCCTCCTATTCCGCCGACGCCGACGCCGGCGCCTTCGCCGGAGCCGCCTTCGGGGTCCTTGCCTTCGGTCCCGCCGGCGTGCTCGCGGTGGCGGTGGCCGAGCCCTCCGCCCCCTTCTTCTTGCCGGCGAACGAATAATTGAAATCGATCCGGAACTTGTAGATCCCGCCCGGCTGCAGATCGGTGGTCTTCAGCGTCGGCTCGTCGAACTCCGGCACCTTGTCGAGGTTGTCGATGAAGTTGGCGACCGCGTTGGTGTTGAAGGCGCGGCCCTCGACCGTGATCGAATCCGCCTTCATCGTCATCGTGTCGAGCCACAGCAGCTCCGGCAGGGCGCGCGAGATGTAGTCCATCACCCGCACCGGCCCGCGCTGGTTCGCCTTCAGATCGTTGATGATCCCGATCTTGCGCTCCAGCTCCGCCTTCTTCGCCTTGAAGTCCTCGACCTCCTTGATCACCGAGGCGAGCTGGTCGACCTCGCGCTGCGCGGCCGCCACCTCCTCCTGCTTCGCCGCCGTCTTCTCGCTCTGCCAGTACCAGGCGAGGCCGCTGGCCAGCAAGCCGACCAGGATGCCGGCGAGCAACATGTACTGCCCGATGTCCTGCCCTTCCAGCTTGGCGCCCGCGCTCTTCTTGCGGACCGCCGTCGGACGCTTCCCTTCGGAGAGCAGGTTGATCTTGATCATCGGCTAATCCCCCGCCTTCCGGATGCCCAGGCCCACCGCGACCGCCATCATCGGAGCGATCGACTGCAACCAGTGACCGTCGAAATCGCTTTCCTTGAATTGAATCCTGCGCAGCGGATTCATCAGCTCCGTCGGCACCTGGAACCGCTCGCGCAGCACCTGCTGGAGATTGGGGGTCAGCGCGCAGCCGCCCGAGAGCACCAGCTCGTCCACCGGCCCCTCCGAGGAGGTCGCCGAGAAGAAATCGAACGTCTTGCGGATCTCCGACGCCATCTCCGCCGACACCGCGTCGAGCACCGGCCGGGCGTCCGCGGGCGAGTAGCGGTCCACCGACTCCCCCTGCTTCAGCCCCTCGGCCTGCTGGAACGAGAGATTGAACTCCCGCTGCAAGGCCTCCGTGAACTGGTTGCCGCCGAAGGAGATGTCGCGCCAGAACACCGTGCCGCCGCGGGCCAGGATGTTGATGTTCGTCACCCCGGCCCCCATGTTGATCAGCGCCACCACCTTGCGCGCATCGAGGTCGTAGTTGACCTCGTAGGCGTTCTGCACCGCGAAGACGTCGACGTCGACCACCGTGGGGGTCTTCCCCGTCTGGCTGATCACCGACACGTAGTCGTTGACCTTGTCGCGCTTCACGGCCACCAGCAGGACCTCCATGTTGTCCCGCCCCGGCTCGCCCTCCGAGAGCACCACGTAATCCAGACGGACGTCATTGATGTCGAAGGGAATGTACTGCTCCGCCTCCCACTGGATCGAGTCCGCCAGCTCATCTTCCGACATCGCCGGAAGCTGGATCTTCTTGATGATCACCGAGTGGCCCGACAGCGACGTCGCGTAGCTCGGCCCCTTGACCTTCGTCTGGTCGTTGAGGCGGTGGATAGCGTCCACCACCAGCGACGAGTCCATGATCGAGCCGTCCACGATCGCCTCTGGCGACAACGGCTCCACCCCGAGGCGCTGGAGGTGGAACTCCCCCTTGCGCTCCCGAAGCTCGACCAGCTTGATGGCCGAGCTGCCGATGTCCAGACCTACGACGCCCTTCTTGGTACGGGAGAAGAACACTGTTGACTCCCCCAAAGTCCAACGTTTAAGGCAACTTAACTGCGGGTACTTAAAGCTTCGCTCGAAGCTACCAAGAAACCCACACCTCTGTCAAGGTTCCCTATGCATCTATGGCTATATTGTCCAGTGCGGGAACTCTACACCCTCCCTGAACCGCTTGCAAGCCCCGTTTTTCTAGATTTCAACGTAGTTTAGGCGCGCCCCGCCAATAAAACCAGGGGTTTGGGGATGTCCCTTAAAGAGGACGAAGGCGGCGGAAGCGCTATATGTAGAGGTGAGAATGGAAGCGGATACTGCGGGTGGGGGCGCCGCCCGGTCCGCCCGGGCATCAATGCCCGGGCTACGTCTCAACCAGGAAGCCGGCTAAAGCCGGCTCCGAAGCCCAAAAATTGTCAGAGAGAGCCGGCTTCAGCCGGCTTTTCGGTTCCAGCGTAGCCCGGGGATTGATCCCCGGGCGGCCCCTACACGTGCGGAAACTTCGGATTCCAGGCCACCTCCCAAAGGAACCCGTCCGGGTCCGCGAAGTACCCGGCGTAGCCGCCCCAGTCCGTACGGTGGCCCGGCTTGACGATCCGCCCTCCCCCGGCCGCCGCCTCGGCGAGGAGCTGGTCGACCTCTTCCAGAGAGCGGACGTTGTGGGCCAGCGCGAACCCCGGGAA
>JAICSG010000060.1 GCA_025937035.1 Thermoanaerobaculia bacterium
GCGGGGCGCCCGGGCTCTACACCGCGCTCAACCAATTCAACAACCCGGGAGGGCTGACCTTCGGGCTGGCTCAGAACGCGATGGTGAACGGCCAGCCGATGAACGGCAATGCCGTCTCCGCGGTGGCCACGCCCTTCCAGACCAGCATCGCGCTGGCTCCCTCCACGACGGTCTACATCTGGGTCCAGCAGCAAGTGCGGAGCGGCACGGTGGTGACCCACGTGTCCGCGCCGCAGACCGCGATTGAATTCACGGGCGGGGTCACGCAGGCCACCGTCGTCTACGATCTCAACAGCGGCCGCTTCGTGCGGTCCTGATCGCGCCGGCCACCGAGACGGGTGCCGTCCCAGCAGATCGGACACGGCCCGGCAGGACGCCGGCCGGGGTTGGCCGGGGGCCTCGAGGCAAATCCGGCAGAAGGCCGATCAGACGAGCTCCGCGTCCGCCGCGAATTGCCGCTCGACGATCTCCTGGATTTTCGGGATCGCCGATTCCTCGGCGCGGCCGGCCAGCGCGAAGGGGATCAGCGCGAGGTCGACGGAGTCACGGACCACCGGCAGCCGGAGGATCACCTCGCGCGCCATCTCCGGATCGGCGCCCGGGCCGCGGAGACGATAGGTGGCCGCGATGGCGCTGCCGCAGACCAGCTTGTAGAGGAGGGGTGGATCGTCCAGGTAGTCCGTCAGCTTCGGCGCGCAGTCGACGAGCTCGGCGACGCCGTCGAGAAATTCGATGTAGTCGACGAGCGTGCGGACGTGCGGGGTCCGCGAGAAGGCCGCCTCCTCGCGCGCGATCCTCTTCGATCCGCTTTTCCAGGTCCGGACGGGCGGGGAGCTCGCGCTTACCCGCGCACAGCAGAGCGAAGTACCGCGAGATCATCTCGGAGCAGGCGGGCACGCCGCCGTTGAACGGACGGGTCCAACCGATCAGAGCCAGTCGAGGCCCAAAGTCAGGATGGAACGCGTGCTTGAACAGCCGGCGCACGTCCTTGATCTCGCACCCGCCGAGCCACTCCGCCGGAATCGAGCTCTCCTCGTAACCGGTGCAGCACAGGACCACGTCCGCCTCGACGTGCTCGCCGTTCGTGAAATGAACCGTATTCCCCTCCAGACGGGCGATGCCATGGGGGACATGGCGGATTTTCCCGTTCAACAGATTCGTGACGAAGTCGTCATTCTTCTGGAGGGATTTTCCCGTGAAGCCCGCCTTGATGAACCAGTCGCTGATCAGTTGCCTGTGGGGATCGCCGGACATCAGGTCTGCCTCGACGCGCTTACCGTAATACTCCTGCATCTGCTGCCGCGGGGCCCACGCCAGCAACCGGCTCGTGTAGCCGTCGTTCGTCGCGCGCCCGCCGTACGCAAGGCGTGCGCTCTGGAGCGGATAATTCCGCAACGCCAGATAGCAGACCGAGGCCACCTCGGAGATCTGGTTGGTGACGTCCGCGGAGGTCTCGCCCATACCGATGCACACGACCCGCTTGCCCCGGAAGGGCTCCGCGCCCTTGTAGCGCGCGGTGTGCGTGATCTCTCCCTGGAACGTCTCGGCGCCGGGCAGGTCCGGCATCCGCGGCGCTTCGGCGCGGAACGCGCCGCGGCAGATCGCGACGGCGTCGAAGCGATCGCGGACCGTCTTCCCCGCCTGTGTATATTCGACGACGAACGAGCCGTCCGCCTCGTGGCTCACCGCCTCGACCGCGCAGTTGAGACGGATGTGCGGGTCGAGCCCGAACCGTTGGCGAAAACGTTCGAGATAGGCGGCGTACTCCTGGCGAAACCAATGGCGGCGCTCCTCCTCCAAAGGCGGAGGAAAAGACGAATAGGCCATGAAATATTGCGAGACGGTGAGGCGCATCGGATCATAGGCCACGCCGGTCGTGAACACCCCTCCGGGAGCGCTCTCGCGCTCCAGGCAGACCGCGCTGTGGCCCTCCTCCAGGACCTCCTTGAGAGCGGCGAGGCCGGACACCCCGGCTCCCACGACGCAAACCCGCAACTTTCCTGCGTTCATGCTGCTCGCTCCTGTAGGGTCGACCGGCCAGACAGGCTCGGCAAGAGCTTCTCACAGCATCAGCGATACACTTCATGATTGTCAAGCGGGGGAAAAGCGGGGGAAAAGGTGCGGGCCCGGCGCAGCCTCTCCACCCGGGGAGGCTGCGCCACAGGATTGCGGTCTCTATCGTTTGGGCTTCGCGCTCGTGCCTCCATACGGCATCAAGCCCAGCATCCAGGAGAAGTCCTGGGACGTGGAGCCCGGGGTCACCGGAACACAGTTGGCGCTCGGATTCGGCTTGTTGCAGGCGTACCCGACGGCAGCCCATCCGTTCGGCGGACCGCCGAAATTGTTTTCGGGGGACTGATTCTTGCCGTCGAAATACGCGTACTTGTGGCAGGTGATGCACGACGCCTGGTGAGGCGACACTCCCGCGTTGAACTCCACGAAGGAGCTGCCCAGCGGAATCGGCTGCTTGGCGGCGTTGACGAACTGAGTCTGCGCTCCCGTGAGGAAATAGTTGTTGAACGCCGGATTCAGGTGCGCCGCGGCCATGGCCTGATGCAACTGCGGGCTCTGCTGCGCCGTCTGGCCCTTGCCGTAGGGTTGGCTCGACGTGGTCCCCCAGGGATCGAAGCAGGTGTCGTAGAGATTGGAGTCGCAGCGATTGGGATTGGTGACCTTGCTGTTGGGCTCGAACGTCGACCAGACCCAGTCCGGCAGCGCCTTGGAGGAGATATGGAGGCCCACCAGGGCGTAGCAGGTGCCGTTGATCGTCTCCGTGTACAGGCTGTGGGTCGGATCCGGGCATTGGAAGGTCGGGTTGTTGAACGAAGAGACCGGCACCCAGTCGGCCTTGACCTCCACGGCGGTCCACGGGAAGGTGATCGCTCCGCCGTGAGCGCTGCCGTAGGTTTTCTGGCCACTGAGCGTAATCAGGCCGTTGTTCTTCACGAAGGCCTTTTCCGGCGCGTTCACGAAGACCTCTTCGCAGAACGTGGCGGTCTTGGTCACGTTGGCGGGCGGGGGGTATCCCCCAACCGGCTGGGTGCTCATCGGGCTGCACTCATCGCCGGGCTGGACCGCCTTGGCGGTTCCCAGCAGCCCGTTCCGCAGGAAGCTCCTGTGCAGCGTGCGGACTCTGCCCTTGCCCGCGCGCTTCGCGGCGGCGGCCAGGCTTGACGCGCTGGGGCAGCCGAACATCGCGGGATTCAGTTGACACTGCTCGGTCCAGGTCTCGAAGGTCAGGGAGCCGTCGGCGGTGGGTTTCGTGGCCTCCAGAAAGAGATACCAGGCGAACCTGGCCGCCGCGGCGGCGTCGCCCGCGGCTGGTTTGGCGCTCAGGTCCGCCAACTGCTTCGCGGCGGGGCTCTTGGCGGACCCGGTCGCCGAGTAGAGGTTGACACTGAGGCCCAAGGCCAGGATCGAGAGCAGGGCGAGGGACAGCTTCCAGCGTTTTCTCATACGAATATCCCCTTTTCCGCCCGGTGGCGGGAATTCGGCAGGGCTCCGGCTCTACGAGAAGCTCATTCGGCGGGAGTCTTAGCAGGATGGATGCCAGAAGATTTTGGAGATGAAAAGGACGGATCTCCACCGGATTCGGGAGAACCGGAATGTCGCCGACATATTGGCGATATGTCGGATTATGTCGGCGACATATCCCGACATATCCCGACATATTCCGGCGGAGCAGGCGCCATGCTGGTCGAACGCCTGTCACCGGCGAGGGCGTCTTTGAATTCGTGAATCCCTCTCACCTGATCCATCGCAATGACACCGCGGCGGCCGGAGTCGCCTTCCTGTCACTCGTCCGCTATAATCAAAGGCACTTTGCAGCTCCAGGTCTCCTGCCGCAAGCCGGACGGCGCTTGGACGGCCACGCTTTCACCGGCGTGGGACTCCTCCTCCACGCTGGTGCTCGCCTTCGGTGCTTCCGGGCTCGATCCTGAAACGGCCGCCGCCGTCGAGCTGGCGGAGCGCTTCCCCACCTCACACCTGCTCGGATGCTCGACCGCCGGGGAGATCCTGGATACCAGCGTCCTGGACGGCAGCCTGGTGGTCGCCGTCCTCCGCTTCGACTCGGTACGCCTGCACAGCGCCTTCGCTCCGGTCTCCTCGGCCGGCGATTCCCTCGCCGCCGGCCAGGCGCTGGGGGCGCAGCTCGCCGGCGAGGACCTGCGGGGAGTCCTGGTCTTCGCCGACGGGATCCACGTCAACGGCAGCGAGCTGGTCCGCGGCATCGGCGACCGGCTGCCCCCCGGGATTCCGATCACCGGCGGCCTCGCCGGAGACGGCCAGCAGTTCCGCACGACCTGGGTGATCGGCAGCGGCAGCTCGCAGCGCTGCGGGGCGGCGGCGCTGGGTCTGTACGGGAAGCGTCTGTGCTTCGGCCACGGCTCCAAGGGCGGGTGGGACATCTTCGGCCCCGAGCGCCTGGTGACCCGCTCGCAGGGCAACGTCCTCTACGAGCTCGACGGCCGGCCGGCGCTGGGCCTCTACAAGGAGTATCTTGGACACCGCGCCTCCGGCCTGCCCGCCACCGCCCTGCTCTTCCCCCTGGCCCTGCGCGACCAGAGCGGCGGGCCGCAGATCGTGCGCACGGTGACGGGCATCGACGAGGACCGCCAGGCGATGACGTTCGCGGGCGACATCCCCCAGGGCTGCGTGGCCCAGCTGATGAAGGCGAATTTCGACCGCCTGATCGACGGCGCCGGCGACGCGGCGCTGCAGACCGCCGCGCAGTGGCGGCGGGGGGGAGCCCCGGTCCTCGCCGTCGCCGTGAGCTGCGTGGGCCGCCGGATGGTCCTGGGAGAGCGCTGCGAGGAGGAGCTCGAGGCCGTGCGGGAGATGTTGCCCCCGGCGGCCCAGATGATCGGATTCTACTCTTACGGGGAGATCTCGCCCCATGTGGCGGGAGGGGGCTGTGAGCTGCACAATCAGACGATGACGCTCACCACGATCTCCGAGTCCCCGCCGTGAGGCCGCACCGCCTGCTCGACCGCCAGTTGCGGAAGCTCGGGCTGAGCGCCGAGGCCCCGCCCTCCTCGCCGGAGGCGTGGAGCGCCCTGCTCGAACGGATCTCGACGACCTATGCCGAGTCCGACGAGGACCGTTATCTGCTCGAACGCTCGCTCTCCATCTCCTCCCGCGAGATGCGCGAGATGTCGCAGGCCATGCTGAGCGAGCTCGAAAAGCGGGTGGCCGAGCGCACCGAGGACCTGGAGGCGGCCCTGCGGGAGCTCGAGAAGGCCCGCGCCGCCGCCGAGGAGGGGACGCGCGCCAAGTCGCGGTTCCTGGCCAGCGTCAGCCACGAGATCCGCACCCCCCTCAACGCGATCGTCGGCATGTCCGACCTGCTGCGGAAGACGCCGCTCTCCGAGTCGCAGAGGGAGTACGTCGGCACCCTCCATACCGCCTGCGAGACGCTGCTGGCCCTGATCCATCAGACGCTCGACTTTTCCAAGATCGAGGCCGGCAAGCTGGATCTCGAAACCATGAGAATCGATCTCCAGACCTGCCTCGACCAGGCCCTGGACCTCGTGGCGTCCAAGGCGAAAGCCAAGGGTCTGGAGCTCCGCTGCTCCGTGGACGCCAACGTGCCCCCCCGGATCGTCTCCGATCCCACCCGGCTGCGGCAGATCCTGGTCAACCTGCTCGACAACGGGGTCAAGTTCACGGCCGCCGGCCATGTCGCCGTGACCGTGGGCTGGCAGGCGGACGGCGACGCCACGGGCTTCCTGCTCCTCACCGTCACCGACACCGGCGTGGGCATCCCGGCCGACCGCCTGGGCTCGATCTTCGGCCCCTTCCTCCAGGTCGACACCACGACCACGCGCGCCTATGGCGGCACCGGCTTGGGGCTTGCCATCGTCGAGCGCCTCTGCGAGCTGATGGGGGGCTCGGTGACGGTGGAGAGCGTCGAGGGGCGGGGCTCCACCTTCCGGGTACGCCTCCGGGCGGACCTGGCGCCCGAGAGCTTCACGCCGGCGGACCCCTTCCCCGCCTGGCCGCCGGATCGGGCGGCGGCCGCCCATCCATCCCTGCGCATCCTGGTCGCCGAGGACAATCCGGTGAACCAGCTGCTCGCGGTCCGGATGCTGGAGAGCCTCGGCTACGACTCCCCCCTCCTCGCCACCGACGGCGAGGAGGTGTTGGACGTGCTGCGCCGGGAGCATTGCGACGTGGTGCTCATGGACCTGCACATGCCGCGGATGGACGGCATCGAGGCCAGCCTCCGCATCCGCGACATGTTCGGGGAAGACGCCCGTCCCGCGATCATCGCCCTCACCGCCGACGCCCTGGAGGAGAGCCGCGCCGCCTGCCTGGAGGCCGGGATGGCGGGGATCCTCATGAAGCCCTTCCGGACCGACGAGCTCCAGAGCTGCCTCGCGGGGCTCCAGAGCCGGAGCCAGGGCCGGGTGCCCTGACCCGAGATCTCAGGCCGTCACGGCCGGCGCGGGCGCACCCTGCGGGGGCTTGCGGCGCAGGATCGCGGCGGAGATCAGGGTCACGATCAGCCCGACCGGGAAGATCTCCATGAAGGTGATGGCGGAGTTGTAGAAGAGGTTGTGGTAGTGCTTCCCCATCTCCGCCATCTGCGCGGCCGTCTTCTGGATGTCGGCCTCGCTCGCGCCCCGCGCGTGCATCTTCGCCAGGACGCTCGCGCTGTACTGGCTGAAGAAGTCGGGGAAGAAGTTGAAGTAGGCGATCTCCCAGCCGATCACGTACATCGCGCAGGTGACCAGGCAGATGAGAATCCCCACCTGGAAGGCCTTCCCGAAGCCGATCGCCCCCCCGGCGACCGTCTCGCGGTACGACCGGATGCCGAAGAAGACCATCAGGAACGCGAGGACCATGGCCGTGTAGCCGAGGACCTCCTGGTGCTCGAAGTTGATGACCCCCTTCATGCAGAGGGGCATCATCACCGCGCTGACGAGGATCAGGATGACGCCCGACGCGAGCCCGAAGCGGAGAACGATGTTGCGCATTGTGTTTCCTCCCATGTGTTGCCCGCAGTCTGGACCCGGCGCCGGTGCCGGGCGTCCTCCGTTCGGGTGATTTTCGGCCCGAAACCCCGGAATCATCCTTTCGTTGACCCCGGTTGATCCCCGCTTGACGCGCCTCCGTTCCGGAGATCGGGATCACGGGATTAACCCGAGCTCCCGCCCCTTCAGCACGGCCTGGACCCGGCGGTTGACCCCCAGCTTGTCGAACACGCGGGAGGAGTGGGTCTTGACCGTGTTCTCGGAGACGAAGAGCCGCTCGCCGATCTCCCGGTTGCTCAGGCCCTCCGCGATCAGCCCGAGGATCTCATGCTCGCGCGGGGTGATCCCGAGCTCCTTGAGCTTCCCGGTGTCGACCACGAAGGGGCGGTCCTCCGGGACCGGGACGCGGACCTCCCGGACCACCGTCACCTCCCGGGACCGCGACCAGTGCCGTCCGAAGTAGATCCCCAGCCCGGCGAAGATCGCCGCCACCAGGCCGCCATAGATCTCGCCGGGATAGGTGCGGACGACGTACTGGTACTCGAGGACCTTGAGCAGGACGAGCAGCACCCCGCCCAACAAGCCATAGAAGACGACGCGCTTCACGGCGGGAGGATAACCCGCCGCCCCGGACAGGTGCCAGCCGAATCGCCAGGACAGGTAGCGGGAGTTTTCCTGTACTACTATCAGGCGATGGAAAACGACCGCCAGAGTTGGATTCTCGCCGTGCGGGGGCGCCTCTCCTCGCCGCCCCCGCGGCGGCTGCCGGCGAGCGACGCGCGGCCGGCCTCGGTGCTGGTGCCGCTCTACGTGGACGCGGGCGAGCTCTGGACCGTCCTCACCAAGCGCGCGGACGACCTGCCGAGCCACCGTAGCCAGATCGCCTTCGCCGGCGGCGGCCGCGAGCTCAAGGAGGACCCCTGGGGCGCCGCCCTCCGCGAGGCCCACGAGGAGATCGGCCTCGATCCCAAGGTCGTCCTCAAGCTGGGCGAGCTCGACGAGCAGGAGAGCCCGGCCGGCTTCCGGGTGATCCCCTGCGTGGGCGCGGTCCCCCACGGCGTCAAGCTGACGCCGAACGCGGGCGAGATCGCCGAGGTCTTCCCTCTCCCTCTGACCGCCTTCGCCAACCCGCGGATGGTCGAGGAGCGCGAGGTCCTCCTCGACGGCGTCTCCCGCAACCTCCTCATCTACCACGTCGGCAACCGCCAGATCTGGGGCCTGACCGCGCGGGTGCTCCAGAACCTGCTGGTGCGGCTGGGGATGGAGACGGAACAGGAGAATTGAGGGCGGCTATCTGCCCAAGATCACGAGGACGTCGTTGTCGCCGTTGTCAGCGACCACGATGTCACCTTTGCCGTCGCCGTTCAGATCATGAATGGCAATACCCTTTGGTTTCCTGCCGACCGCGATCGCAGAGACCGGCGGGGCCGCTCCTTTGCGGCTCATCAGAAAGAGCGCGATGCTGTCGTTGTCTGTATAGGTCACCGCTACGTCGGCCACCCCGTCGCCGTTCACGTCGCCGATCGCGAGGCGGTTGGGAATCTTGCCGGTCCCTACGGTTGAGCCCGCCATCGTTTTGAATCCGCCCTTGCCGTCGCCGAGCAGGAGGGTCACACCGTCCCTGCCCTGCCGGTCCGTCGTGCTGCTGGGCGCGTTGACGATCGCGAGGTCGAGTTTGCCGTCGCCGTTGATGTCTCCGACGGCGGCGAAGAACGGCGAGTCTCCGCAAGGAAAGGGGGAGCCGGCCGGAGAGTTGAATCCTCCTTTGCCGTCGCCGAGCAGGATCGTCACGTTGTCGCCTTCGAGGTTGGTGGCGACGACGTCGTCCTTGCCATCGCCGTTGACGTCCGCGATCCGCACCCTCTGGTAGGGATGCTTCCCGACCATCAGGAACGGCCCGGGCTTGAAACCGCCCTTGCCGTCTCCGAGCAGGACCGCCACCTGATCGTTCCCCCAACTGTCCGTCAGCAGGTCCAGGTTGCCGTCGCCGTTCAGGTCGCCCGTGGCCACGCCGTGAGTGTGCGGACGCGCCGCCACCGCAAACGGGGAGCCCCGCGCGGGCGCGAAGCCGCCCCGGCCGTCCCCGAGCAGGACGGTAAGATGCTTCGCCTCATGATTCGCGAAGGCCAGGTCCGGTCTGCCGTCCCGGTTGAAATCGCCGATGGCGATGTCGTTGGGCTGCTGCCCGGCGGCAAACGGAGAGCCCTTCGCCGCTTTGAATCCTCCCCGGCCATCGCCGAGCAGAACGGTCACGTCCTGACTCTGCTCATTGGCCACGACGAGATCGGGCTTGCCGTCACCATTGAGATCAGCCACTTCGACGCTTCCGGGCGCGGTCCCCGCGGCGAAGCGGGACGGACCCGACGCGGTCCCAGGCCCATCTCCCGGCAGGAGCAGGTTGCAACGCAGACAGGCCAGGGAAAGCAGGGCGGCGGGCATCAGCTTGCGCATGAC
Source organism: Thermoanaerobaculia bacterium (assembly GCA_025937035.1). Classification (GTDB taxonomy): domain Bacteria; phylum Acidobacteriota; class Thermoanaerobaculia; order Multivoradales; family UBA5704; genus DATARR01. The sequence continues at coordinate 9,432 of JAICSG010000060.1, forward strand.
CCCAGGATACTCCTGAAGACCTCGGACGCTTCGCCGGCCCGGAAAACTTTGCTCCCGCCGAGCACGTAAAACACCCCATGCGCGCCACCGGCTTCGAGTTCCGCCATCGCTTCTGGTTCATCTTCCTGCTCTTCTGGGCGGCGTTCGCGGCCTATGGGATCGACCACCGGAGCGCCGGTGTGGCCCTGGTCCTCCTCTTCGGGCCGGTGACCGGCGCCGCCCTCCATGGGATCTTCGGGCTCGCCGCCGTGCTGATCGGCATCGCGGCCCTGGTGCGGACGTGGGCGGCCGCCTATCTCCAGAGCGAGCGGGTCCACGACGCCAACCTGCGCACCGAGGGGGTGGTGGCGGACGGCCCTTACCGCCACCTGCGCAACCCGCTCTATTTCGGCAACCTCCTCCTGGCGGTCGGAATGGGCCTGATGGCCAGCCGGTTGGGCTTCCTCATCCTGGTGGCGGGCCACCTGATCTTCCTGCTCCGTCTGATCGGACGCGAGGAATCGGAGCTCCTCGCCACCCAGGGAGAGCGCTACCGGGCCTACTTCGACGCCGTGCCCAGGCTTGTGCCTTCGCTCCGCCCCCGGGTGCCCGCGAGCGGCCTCCAGCCCCGCTGGCCGCAGGCGTTCTTCGGCGAGATCTTCTTCTGGCTCCTCTTCGCCGGCGCGGCTTACTTCGCCGCCACCCTGAACGGCCGGTCGATCCCGGTCGTGGCCGTCGTGGGAATGGGGATCTACTTCGTCATGCTGGCGGTCCTGAAGCGCCGGAGGACCGCTCCCGTGGGGTGAGCTCATGAGAAAAACGGTACGATTGGGAGCAGTCCTGCTGATCGCGGCGCTCTGCCTCGCCGCGGCGCCCCGTCTGCGGAGCAAGCCTCTGCGCGCGGACCGGATCCTCGTCGAGAAATCTCACCGCCGCCTGACCCTGCTCTGGAAGGGAAAGCCGGTCAAGTCCTACGATGTCGCCCTGGGCGGAGCGCCGGCCGGCCGGAAGCAGTGCCAGGGGGACAACCGGACCCCCGAGGGTCTCTACCGGATCGACGCCCGCAACGCGGCCTCGCGCTACCACCGCGCGCTCCACGTCTCCTATCCCAACGCCCAGGACCTCGCCAACGCCCGGCGCCAGCGCTGCGCTCCCGGCGGCGACATCATGATCCACGGCCTCCTCAACGGCTACGGCTGGCTCGGGGCGTCCCACCGGCTCCATGATTGGACCCTCGGCTGCATCGCGGTCACCGACGCCGAGATCGAGGAGATCTGGGGCGCCGCCCCGAACGGCACGGTGGTGGAGATCCGGCCGTAACGCCGGATCTCAAGCGGGCTTGAAGGCGCGAAAGAGCAGGATTCCCACCAGCCCGATCAGGAGCACCGATGTGGCCCCAAAGCTCAACAATTTCAGCGTGGTCGCGGCGCTGGCGATCCGGATCCAGCCCTCCTGCAGCGTCTGCGCACCGCCCGCCAGAAACCGCTTGAGTTGGTCGAGCTGAAGAAGGTTCTCGGTCCAATCGGCGAGCAGGGTCAGGCCGACCGGAGCCAGGAGCCAGGCCGGATTGAACGTGCGGCCCAGCGCCGCCCACGCCATCAGCAGGCCCGCCGCCAGACCGCCGCAATAAACGAAAGGAAAGAGGAGGTCCAATTCGAGAAAGCGCTGCTCCGCGCGCCGGGCGGAATCGTCGAGCACGGCCCAATAATTCTGGAATGCGGCGGCGTCGTAGGACCGCCTCTGGCTGAGCGGTTTCTGGCCCGCCGCGCTCAACTGTTTCACCACGAGGTCGCGGCCGCTCGCCTTCGTGAGGACCCAGGCGCCGCCATAGAAAAGGAGGAGCGGAATCGCCAGCATTTCGAGCGCCGCCAGGATCGTCTTGCCCATGAGCAATCTCCTTAGGGATTTCCCCCTGCCTCACCACAGCTCCTGAGTTTTTGCAGCTCGATTGAAAAAATATAGACCGCCGCGGAGGTGGCGTCAACCGAGGCGCGCGGCTAAGCCGGGGGTTTGCTATCGTACGGGACCGGTGACCACGATCTCCGACCTTCGTATCCGGACCTGCAACTCCGCGCCCCCGCGCGAGAAGGGCGACTTCGTCCTCTATTGGATGACCGCCTTCCGGCGCCTGGGATGGAATTTCGCCCTGGAGCATGCCGCGGAGCTCGCCCGGCGGTCGGCCAAGCCGCTGGTGATCCTGGAGCCCCTGCGCTGCGGCTACCGCTGGGCCAACGACCGTATCCACCGCTTCGTGATCGAGGGGATGGCGGACCACGCGGCGCGGCTCGCCAGGTCGAATGTCCTCTATCACCCCTACGTCGAGCCCGAGCCCGGGGCGGGCCGGGGGCTGGTCGAGGCGCTCGGCCGCCGGGCCTGCGGA
>JAICSG010000424.1 GCA_025937035.1 Thermoanaerobaculia bacterium
AGCCCCCTCTCTCCCGTCAGGCGGGGGGGAGGCGGGGAGAGAGGGGGTTGGGGGAGTGAGGGCCGGGTGGGGGGACGCTCCGGCCGAGGATCTGCAAGTAGAATCGAGGCGCCATGCCCGCCGCCCGCGCCTTCCTGATCCTGGGGCTCGCCACCCTCCTCCTCGTCGCCGCCTTCCTCGACGAGCGCCTGGCCTGGGCCGCCCTCGCCCTGGACGTCCTGGTGGCGATCGCCTTCCTGATCGATCTCCGGCGCGCCGCCCGCACCCCCCTGGATGCCGAGCGGCGCTGGCCCCCCCTGCTGGTGCAGGAGGCCCCGGCGGAGGTCGTGGTGAGCGCCATGACCTTCGCTCTTCGTCCGGTGACCGTGGTCCTGCGCGAGGGGCTGCACCCGGGCCTGGCCGCGGGGCCGTTGCGCCGGGAGGCGGTGATCCCGGGGCCGGGGGAGGTCCGCTGGACCTACGATCTCGTCCCGCGCCGGCGGGGTGAGCACGCGACGGGGCCGCTCATCGCCCGGATTCTCGGACCCTGGGGGCTCGCCTGGGCGCAGCGCGATCTGATCCCCTCCGAGACCGTGCGCGTCTATCCCCAGGTGCGCTGGGAGGGGAAGGTCGGCCAGCTCCTGGCCCTCGCCCAGCGCCGCCGCATGGGGCAGATCCCCCAGCGCATGCACGGCCTGGGGAGCGAGCCCTACGCCCTGCGCGAGTACCTGCCGGGAGATCCCCTCGGCAAGATCCACTGGAAGGCGACCGCCCGCCACGGCCGGCCGGTGACCCGCGAGGACACCTGGGAACGGAGCGCCCGCCTGATCGTCCTCCTCGACTGCGCCCGCGCCATGGCCTCCATGGACGGCCGGCGCAGCAAGCTCGACTACGCCCTCGCGGCCACCCTGGCGCTGACCCGGGTGGCGGCGGCGCGCGGGGACCAGGTCACCATCGTCGCCTTCGCCGGCCGGGTGCTGCGCACGGTGCGCGTCCGCTCCGGGGGGCGCGGCGCCTGGGCCGCCTACGAGGCGCTCTACGACGTCGAGGCCGAGCTCGCCGAGCCCGCCTACGACCTCGCGGCCGAGGCGGCCTTCGACGTCGAGCCGCGCAGCGCCACGGCGGTGCTCTTCACCTCGGTGGTCGATCTCGCGGCGGCCGAGCTGCTGCGCGAGTCCCTCCTGCGCCTGGGCCGCCGCCACCGGGCGCTGCTGCTCAATCTGGAGGACCCCGAGCTGCGGGCGCTCGCCGCCGACCCGCCCGCCACTCCGGCCGCCGCCTTCGCCCAGGTGGCGAGCCTGGAAATCCAGCTCGCCAACCGCCGCCTCTCTCGTCACCTGCGCCGCAGCGGCGTCCGGGTCGTCAACACCCCCGCCGACCGCCTGGCCCTGGAGGCTCTGGAGGCGTATTTGGCGATCTTCCGGGGGGCAGGGGCCTCGTCGGCGGCCCGCCCGTAACATTTTCTTCCTCCCCCACGCCTGACACGGTGAACGAAACGCCCGGCCCCCGAGGGGGCCGGGTATCGAATCCAAGATCGCAATACGTCTTCAGTCTGACCTACAAGGAGGAGCAAATGAGATCAATGCGCGGTCTTCAGACGTTGAGGCGTGCCATGGGTATCCTGCTGCTGGGGCTGGCGCTGGGCCTCATCCTGCCCGGTCTGGCCGCCGCCCAGCCGTTCGGAGGGTGGCTGGTGCTGGACGGCAACAACGCGAATTACATCGAGATCCCGAGCAATGAGGCCCTGAATCCGGTCACCGGCTTCACCTTCGAGGCCTGGGTCAAGGTCACCGACCCGACCTCCTGCGTCAGCTTCGCGGGCAAGGGCTACGTCACGGCCTGGTGGGTCGGGATCTGCGACGGCCACTTCCGTTCCTATCTGCGGGGCCTCGGCAGCGCCTTCGATACGCCTGCCCTGCCCGCCAATACGTGGACGCACGTCGCCGTGGTCTGGGACGGTGTCAACCACATCCACTACGTCAACGGCGTGAACGCGGGCCAGCGGGCGGAGGCGTCGGCTCCCACCCGGAGCACCGCCGCCATGCGGATCGGCAGCGACGTCAACTGGCCGCATACCCCGGCGGCCCAGATCGACGAGGTCAGCCTGTGGAACGTGGCGCGCAGCCAGGCGCAGATCCAGCAGGACGCCTCGGGGCCCATCACCGGCCCGGTGCAGGGCCTGGTCGCCGTCTGGTCGTTCAACGGCAACGCGCGGGACCAGGTGGCGGTCTACAACGGCACCGTCGTCGGCACGGTGACCTTCGGCGCTCCGGCGCCGCCGCCGGGCCCGTGGCTCACCACCAGCCAGGTCCCCGGCTTCCAGTTCAAGGTCCGCGTCACCGCGGGCACGGTGATCACCGGGGTCCAGGAATCCTGCATCTCCGAGACCCTCTGCGTGAGCGCCTCGGTCCCCGGCCGCTCGGAGGTCGAGGTCCGCATCGTCGGTCCGAAGCCGAACGGCTATCTGTGGCCCAACATCGTGAAATTCAACACCTCCCAGGTGGAGGTCTGGATCAACCAGCTCAGCACCGGGACCACCAAGTACTACATTCTGCCGGGCGCCTGGCCGGGCCTCGACGACCTGCCGGGCCTCTACGACCGCACCGGCTTCCTGCCGTAAGCGGCGGAGCGTACGGAATTTCAAGGAGGGCTCGGAGGATCGGGTCCTCCTTTTCGTTCTGTAACGTTTTTCCTCGCCCCACGCCCAATTTCGTGACGGAGCTCCCGGCGGCAACCACCTCAACCCTCCGGGTGAAGGATCGATGACAGCGATACGACTTCTGTCCTCATATTAAGGAGGAGCGACATGAGAGCAATCCGTTGTGTTCATGCGTCGGGACGTTTCCTGGGAATTCTCCTGCTCGGCGCCGCTCTGGCCGTTCTGGCGGCTCCCGCCGCGCAGGCGCAGCCGTTCGGAGTGTGGGCTACGTTCACCGGCCAGCCCGCGGTCGGCTACATCAACATCCCCCCCAGCGCGGCGCTCAACCCCACCAGCGCCTTCACCATCGAAGCCTGGGTGGCGATCTCGAACAGCACGACGGGAGAGGACTGCCGGAGCATCGCCGGCAAGAACTACACGGCGGCCTGGTGGATCGGCCAGTGCACGGTGGGCGGCCAGCCCGTCCTGCGCTCCTATCTCAAGGGGGGCGGCTCGGCGAAGAACGGCGGCATCATCCCCCGAGGGGTCTGGACCCACGTCGCGGTGACCTTCGACGGCACCATGCGGCGCCACTACATCAACGGCGAGCTCGCGGCATCGTTCGCGGAGACCGGGCCCCTCACGACCAGTCCCACCGACCCGATGCAGATCGGCAGCGACGTGCAATGGATGCACACGCCGACCGGGGCCATCGACGAGGTCCGGCTGTGGAACGTGGCCCGTTCGATCAGCGACATCCGCAACTTCATCAACGTACGGATCACCAGCGCGAAGCCCGGGCTGGTAGGCGTCTGGTCCTTCGACGGCGGTCCGAGCGACATCATCGGCGGCCATGGCGGCACGATCATGGGTTCGGGGGTGAATTTCTTCACCTTCCCCGCCATCCTCAACTGCGGCTCCAGCACCGTGAACGCTCTCTGCCTGAACACCCGCTTCGCGGTCACCGCCAAGTGGCGTACCAACCCCACGCCCGGCACCCCGACGGACGGCGACGCGCACGTGGTGGTCGCCGGACCCAACTCGGGCGTCCTCTGGTTCTTCAGCTCGGACAACTGGGAGGTGATGGTCAAGGTGCTCAACGCCTGCGGCCTGAACAACCGCTACTGGGTCTTCTCCGCGGCCACCACCAACGTCTTCTACCGCATGGAGGTCTTCGATGTCCGGGCCGGCGTGAACAAGGTCTACTTCAACTACCCCGGACCGCCCGCCCCCGCGGTGACCGACACCGACGCCTTCGCGACCTGCCCGTAAGGCGACAGGTCCAGCAACCTCGAAGGGCCCGGAAAACCCGGGCCCTTCGCGTTCCAGGGCTGGAGTAGTAGACTCGATTCGATGCGAAGGTCTTTCCAAGATTTCGACCGGATCACCACGGACCCCGAGGTGCTGGGCGGCAAGCCGTGTATTCGCGGCATGCGGCTCAGCGTTCAGCGGGTGCTGGAGATCCTTTCTCAGAACCCCGCCTGGGAGGATCTCCGGCAGGACTACCCCGAGCTCGAGCCGGAGGACATCCGTCAGGCCCTGGCCTTCGCCGCCGCTCTCCTTACGGACCGGGTCATTCCCTTCAGCGCATCCGCCGCTTGATTCGGCTCTTGCTCGATATGGGCCTGCCACGCCGGGCCGCTGAGGACCTCCGGTCGGTGGGGATGGAGATCCGGCACGTGGGCGAGCTCGGGATGGCCCAGGCCTCCGACCGGGAAATCCTCACCTTTGCCGCGCGCGAGCAATGCACGGTCGTGACCCTCGACAGCGACTTCGCAAAGATCGTCGCGACCGAGGGGCGTTCGACTCCATCGTTGATTCATCTCCGCTTTCCGAATCTCGATCGTCTCGCGACGGTCAAGCTCCTCGAAGAGATCCTCCCCCTCCTGAGCGAGGATCTCAATAAGGGCTGCATCGCTTCCGTGGGCCCCCTGGGTATCCGCATCCGCACTCTTCCCCTTTTTCGAGGCTGAGTCATCCGGAGGATCCGACCCTTGCCCAGAACCCC
>JAICSG010000208.1 GCA_025937035.1 Thermoanaerobaculia bacterium
GCCCGACCTGCTGGATGACCTCCTGCTCCGCCTTGAGCAGGGTCTTGTGGGTCCGCGCGTCGGTGTCCACCACCACCGTGGTCTCGAGCTCGATCAGCTCGTCCGGCGCGCTGTCGGTCTTCCCCGCCGACCAGTCGGTCAGGATCTTGCGGTAGAGCTCCTGGATCCGCTCCGGCTTGATCCCCTCTCCGGCCTTCAGCCCCAGCGAGGAGCCTTGGGCCCAGGCGGCCTGGCTGGCCCACAGCCATGCCGCGACGGCGAGCCATACGAGAGGCCCGCCCAGGTGCCTTCCTTCCATTCGCGCACGCATGAGACCTCCGACATGGAATGCCTCCGTTCTCCTCTCCGGGAGGGTCCAAGTCGACAACTGATTAGAAGAACTTCAATGAGACTCCAGAAATCGAAGCATGAAGACCCATTATAGGTGCTCCAGAGCAAAATTTCGTGACGGCCTGCCAATTCTCCCGTGTGACAAATGAAAAGGGCGGGATTGCTCCCGCCCTTTAGAAATGACTGAGATGAGGCTGAGCCCTCACCCGTGATTGTGGCGGGGCTTCCGCGGCGGCTTGGTGCCGTCGACGACCCACTTGGGAAGGTTGAGCGACTGGAGCAGGCTGCGCCGGGCGTCCGGGGTGAAGACGAAGCCGGTGGCCTGGGGGATCGCCTTGCCCGTGAGCGGCGCGGCGAGCGCGGCGGTCTGGTTCGGCAGCGGCCCGAAGATGAACGGATAGAGGTCGACCTCCGGGATCTGGCCGCCGAACTGCGTGTTGATGGCGTCGATGAACAGGTTGGCGATGTAGGCATAGCCGAACGCCGTCGGATGGACGCCGTCATAGCCGAAGATGCCGCCGGTCAGGAAGGCGCTGCTGAAGTCGATGCCGCCGATGGAGATGCCGTTGGTGGCGAGGTCGTTCAGGGTGGCGTTGGCGTCCACGAACGCCAGCCCCTTGGCGTTGGCCACGGTGCGGATGGTGTTGTTGTAGGCGGCGACGTGCGCCTTGATGGTGGCGGCCTCGGCGGCCGAGAGCACCGAGGTGTCGGAGAGCGGCACCCCGGTGCCGCCGGGGATTCCCACGGGAATGCCCCGTCCCTGGGCGAGCTCGGCCGAGGCGGTGAGCAGCACGTAGTCACCGGCCTGGAGCGGACCGTCCGGACCGATCAGCGGCACCGGCTGGCCGTTGACGAGGACGAGCTGGTTGGTCTTCGGGTTGACCAGGAAGCGCGGGATGGTGGTGACGAACGGGATGCTGGTCACGTCCGGGATGTTGGCGACCACCATCTTGGCGCCGGTGGCGGTGATGGCGTTGACCACCGTGTTGTAGTCGGCGGCAAACTGGTCCGGAGGGGTGAGGGTCACCCCCTCGATGGCGATGCCGGAGGTGGCCGCGGCCAGGGCGTCGTTGTTGCCGATCCAGAGGCTGACGAAAGTCGGATGGAGCGCGAGCCCCTCCTGGAGCTGGGTCCCCCCCAGCTTCCGCAGGATCAGGTCGGTGATGTCGTTGGCGCTCGTCGACTGCGTCTTGGTGAGCAGGTCGTGGAGCGTGGCGCCCGGCACCGCGATGTTGTTGTAGGGCCGCGGCAGGTTGAGGTTGAGCGGCTGGCCCAGCCCCGGCGTGGCGCTGATCACGGTGGGGAAGAGGCCCGTCAGCCTCAGGATTCCCGGGATGCCGGGCGCGCTGACCAGGGGCTGCTCGAAGCCGGTGGTCATGCCGGTGGCCTGGCGGTAGATCAGGGCGGGATAGCTGTTGACCTGATAGGTGCGCACCAGCGAGCCGCTGGAGAAGCCGGCCGTCAGGCTATCGCCCATGGCGACGTAGGTCTGGAAGCTGGCGTTGCCGGTGTTCACCGCGCCGAAGGCGGCTCCGGCCACGAGCAGGGCGAGCGCCAGGGCGCACGCAAGGGTCTTGAGACGATGCATCTCCGTGTCTCCTTAACCGTTAGAAGTTGAGCGTCAGTCCCAGCAGCGCGGCTCGGGTCTGGTAGGTGCCGAAGAACGGCCCCTCAGTGGGACGGAACTTGTTCACAGTGCGCTTCTTGAAGTCGAGATACATGAAGCCGATGTCGTACCGGAAGCCCTGGGTGTGGCCGTAGCCGATGCAGTAGCCGGTGCGGTCCGCGTCGGGCAGGAGTGGGGAGACCCCCTCCTCGGGCTGTGGGGTCTTGTCGAAGACCAGTCCGAAGCGCCACTGCGAGGCCGGGCTGGTCGTCCAGCGCAGGCCGGCGCGGTAGCTGTAGACGTCCTTCCAGTCCTGCGGCAGGCTGGTGTCGGGCAGTGAGCTCCCGGTGCCGCCGGTGAAGTCGATCGGCACGGTCTTGAAGGAGCTCCACTGGGTCCAGTCGACGTCCGTCTCCAGCAGCAGGTTGCGGGTGAGGGCGAAGGCCAGGCCGAAGCTGGCCTCGGCGGGATAGTCGATCTTGGTCTTGACCGGCAGCTTCTTGCCGAAGGGGATCTGGGTGCCGACGATGGTGTCGAACACCGGGTTGCCGCTGGAGATCTGGGTCACCTCGGCGTCGCCGGTGTAATCCACCTTGATCTCGCTGCGGTAGGAGAGCCCCCAGGAGAAGCTCTCGTTCCAGCGATGCAGGATGCCGATGTTGAAGCCGTAGCTGTCCTTGGTGTAGTCCGACGTGAGGTTCAGCCGGCCGACGTCGGTGGCCATCAGGGTGAACGGGTTGATCGCCGCGATGTGCCGGTTGAGCTCCACTTTGGAGACGCGGACGATGCCGCCGATACCGAGGCCGAAGGTCGGCGTGATCTGCCAGCCCAGGGTCGGGTTGATGTCGAAGGCCTGCAGCGAGGCCTTGGTGGAGAGGAAGCGGCCGGCGAACTGGTCGGGATTCTTCCAGGAAGTGGTGAGACCGAAGGGGGTCTCGATGCCGAGGCCGAACTTCCAGGTGTTGGTGATCGGCTGCACCCAGTAGGCGTGCGGCGGGAACTCGGAGAGGGTCTCCTGCTCCGCCTTGTAATTCGGCCCCGGGAAGGGGGCCGCGCCCTGGAAGTCCGCCTTGGTGCTGCGGATCCAGGTGGCGCCGACCGAGAAGTCCGTCTTGTCCACGAACGCCAGGCCGCCGGCGTTGTAGAACAGGGCCGACGGATCGTCGGCCTGGGCGGTGAAGGCCCCGGCCATGCCGAGGGCCTTGGAGCCCTGCTCGAAGATGCTGAAGCCGGCCGCGTGGAGCGGAGCCGCGGCCAGGGTGACGAGGGCGACGACGCTCAGAGCCCTCCCCATCAAACCTCCTCGCCTATCCATGGAATCTCCTCCTGTCTTGCGATGCGATGATAAACGCCGACCTCGTGATTCCTTCCGATCGAGCGCCCGGAATTCGGGCCGCGGATGAGTCTTTTTCGGCTCGCCTAAACGTTATTCGCAACGCCCTGGGGTGTCAACGACCCCAACGGGTAGGGACAAGGGGGGACAAGCTGCTAGAGTAGTGGGCCCTTGGAGGTGAGGAACATGTTCGAAAACCCGGTCCATCAGGAGACCTTCCAGAAACTGACGGAGTACCTCGGCGAGCTGTTCGAGGACCCCTACCACGATCCGGAGAACGACCACTTCTACGTGCGCTACGGCTCGACCGTGCTGGAGATCTCCGTCGAGCCCTATGGCGCGGAGGAGACGATGGTCGTCATCATGTCCTACTGCGTGCAGGACGTGGAGCTCGACGAGGAGCTGCTGGCCGGGTTGCTGGAGCTCAACCATCAGATGGCCTGCGGCCACTTCTCGGTGGTGGGCAACGACATCTTCTTCGCCCACTCGCTGTTCGGCCGCAACCTCGATCCGCGCGACCTGCTGCGGGCGATCACCGCCGTGGCCACGGTGGCGGACGACTACGACGACCGGATCGTGGCGCGGTACGGCGGGCAGACGGCCCTCGAGCGCATTCAGGACACCGGCGGCCGGCGGCGGCGCCAGGAGGTGGGGAGCGACTGAGGGGCGGACCCGATGACTGACCCGATGACTGGCGCGCCGCTCACCACTGGTTGCTCTTGACCGCGGCCTCGGCCTCGCGGTCGAGCTCGCGCGTCTTCTCGGCCTCCCGCTTGTCGAAGAGCTTCTTGCCCTGCACCAGGGCGATCTCCACCTTGACCCAGTTCCCCTTGAGGTACATGGAGAGGGGCACCACGGTCAGCCCCTTGAGCTGAGTGCGGCCGAACAGCCGCTCGATCTCCCGCTTCCTGAGCAGCAGCCGGCGCACCCGCTCCGGATCCTTGTTCTCGCGGTTGCCGTGGCTGTACGGGCTGATGTGGGCGCCGACGAGGTAGGCCTGCCCGTCCTTGAAGTCGATATAGCTGTCCTTGAGCTGCACCCGCCCCTCGCGCACCGACTTCACCTCGGTGCCGGCGAGCTGGATGCCCGCCTCCAGGCTCTCCAGCACGTGGTAGTCGTGCCGCGCCCGCTTGTTGCTCGCCAGGGGGCGGACCGCGTCCTTGGCCTTCGTCGTCGCCATGCGGGGGAGCATACCCCAACGCTCGGGGCCCGCTGTCCGTAAAATCTCACACGTACGCTCCGCCGGACATTTCCGCTTCCGCCCGAATACGGCAAATCAAGGCATGAAAGGATTTCGCACCACCTTTGCGCGATGGGGACGCTGGCACCAGGCCTGCAAAGAGCCGGTTGCGGCCATGAAGAACGCCGCGCGCGGTATCCTCTACCCCCTGTTCGCCCCGAAGACCATCGCCCGTGCCGTCGCCATCTCCGGGGTGGGAATCCATACCGGCCGGCCGGTGCGCGTGCGGCTCCACCCCGCCCCGGAGGGGACTGGCATCCTGTTCCGCCGCGCCGACAGCGGAGTGGAGATCCCGGCCCTGGCCAGCGAGGTCAGCTCGGTCGAGCTCGCCACCACCCTCGGCCGCGACGACGTGACGATCTCCACCGTCGAGCATCTCCTGGCGGCGGTCCACGTCCAGGGCCTCGACAATCTGCTCATCGAGATCAACGGCCCCGAGGTGCCGATCCTCGACGGCTCGTCGCTCCCCTGGGTCCACCTGCTGGAGGCGGCGGGGGTGAGGATACAGACGGGGGCGCGGCGGATCTTCGCCGTCACCGCGCCGGTCGAGGTGGAGCTGGGGGGCAAGCGCATCCGGGTCTCCCCCTATCCGGGCTTGAGGGTGACCTACGCGATCGACTTCGCCCATCCGGCGATCGGGCATCAGGAGATCGATCTGGTGGTGGACCGGGAATCGTTCGCGCGGGAGCTGGCGCCGGCCCGCACCTTCGCCCTGGCCGAGGACGTCGAGCGGCTCCATCGCCGGGGGCTGGGGCTGGGCGGCGACCTCGACAACTGCGTGGTCTTCGGCTCCGGAGGCCCCAACAACGCTCTTCGCCTCGCCGACGAGCCGGTGCGCCACAAGGCGCTCGACGCGGTGGGGGACCTCGCGCTGGTGGGCGCCCCCGTCTGGGCCCACGTCGAGGTCGAGCGCGGCGGCCATCAGCTCCACTTCGCCCTTCACGAGGCGCTGCGCGAGCGGCCCGGGTGCTGGACGTGGCTGCAGGGTCCTACCCCGCCGCCTCTTTCGCCTTCGCTCCCAGCTCCTTCATCTCCGGCAGCTCGCGACCCTTGGTCTCCGGCCAGGTGACCCGGCGGGCGGCCATGGCCTTCTCCAGACGCTCCCAGAGGTCGCGGCTCATCACGGGCTGACCCTCCTGGGTCTTCCAGCCGCGCCGCTTCCAGCCTTCGATCCAGCGGGTGGCCCCGTTGCGCAGATAGTCCGAGCCGGTGTGGATGGCGACCGAAATCCCCGGCGGCAGGCTCTCCAGGGCGGCGATGGCGCCCAGCAGGTCGAGCTGGTTGGGGGTGATCGAGGAGAACCCTCCGGACAGGACCTCCTCCTCGCCATCCCGCCGGATCAGGGCCGCCCACCCTCCCCTCCCCTTGGCGCAGGAGACCCGCAGGAAGATCTCGGCCTGAGGCCTTTCGGCCGCGGCGGCGGGGGCCGCCTTGCCCCCCTTCTGCTTGCGGATCTCCAGGGTGGCGAGCTGGTCCGCCCGCTCGTTCCAGCGGTTGCCGGCGTGCCCTTTGATCCAGTCCCAGCGGATGTCGTGCTCCTGGACGAGCTCGGAGAGACGGCGCCAGAGGTCCTCGTTCTGGAGCTCGCCGTCCTTGCGCTTCCAGCCGCGGGCGATCCAGCCGGGGAGCCACTCGGTGATCCCCTTCCTGAGATAGAGGGAGTCGGTGTACAGGTGAACCCGGCAGCGGCGCTTGAGAGCCTCCAGGCCGCGGATGGCCGCCGTCAGCTCCATGCGGTTGTTGGTGGCGCGCGGCTCGCCGCCGGAGATCTCCCGGTGCTTGCCGCTCGCCTTGTCGAGCAGGATCGCCGCCCAGCCGCCCGCCCCCGGGTTGGGGTCGGCGCCGCCGTCGGTGTAGATGGTGATCTCGGGGGTCTCGGGGGTCTCGGTCACGGCGGCGCGGAATCTAGAGGAAACCGCCGGGGAAAGCAAAGGGATGGCATTTGCCTTGCTGCCGGAATTCCGAAGGCTCGGGGCCCGAGCCCCTTTTCGTCTGGAGGGATGATCGTGGCACAACCGTCCGCGTCGTACCCGTGGCGCCAGGCCGCGGCTGCCGCCGTTCTCGCCGTCTCCTCTCTCCTCTTCAGCGCCTGCTGGTCGATCCTTCCGTCGCATGGCGGCGGGCAGACCTCGTTCCAGGGGGAGCGCCGGACCGATCCCGCCGGGATCGCGCTGCCCGCCGGGTACCGGGCCGAGGTGGTGGCCCAGGGGCTGATCTTCCCCACCGGGGTCGCCTTCGACGATCAGGGCGGCGTCTACGTGACCGAATCCGGCTACTCCTACGGCGAGGTGTGGACCGAGCCGCGCCTGCTGCGGATCGAGCCCGGCGGCCGGAGCACCGTGGTCGCCAAGGGGGAGCATCCGCCCTGGAACGGCGTCGCCTTCCACGACGGCGCCTTCTACGTCGCCGAGGGGGGAGAGAAGGAGGGCGGGCGCATCC
>JAICSG010000885.1 GCA_025937035.1 Thermoanaerobaculia bacterium
CGCGGCCCAGGAATTCGATGTTGCCCTCGGGGAGCATGCGGCCGAGGTCCCCCGTGCGGTAGAGCCGCTCGCCGGTGCGCGGATGGCGGACGAAGCGCGCCGCGGTCTTCTCCGCGTCGCGCCAGTACCCCAGAGCCAGGCCGATGCCGCCGATGTAGAGATCCCCGGGCACGCCCAGCGGGCGCGGGTCGAGGGCGTGGTCGAGCACGTGGAAGGTCTGGTTGCGCATCGCCCGGCCGTAGGGGATGCTCGGCCAGGCGGGATCCACCTCCTCGATCGGATAGAGGATCGACCAGATCGACGCCTCGGTGGCGCCGCCCATGCCGATCACCCGGGCGCCCTCGGCCCGGGCGCGGAAGCGGTCCGGCAGGGTCACCGGGATCCAGTCGCCGGAGAGCAGCGCCAGGCGCAGGGAGCCCAGCCGCGCCTCCGCGGGAGCCCCCTCGACCAGCATCTCCAGCAGGGCGGGCACCGTGTTCCAGACGGTGACGCCCTGGCGCTCGATCAGCTCCGCCCAGGCCCCGGGATCGCGGAGGTCTCCGGGGTTCGGGAAGACGACGGCGCCGCCGGCGGCCAGCAGGCCGAAGATGTCCCACACCGAGAGATCGAAGTTCAGGGCCGAGAGCGCCAGCACGCGGTCGTCCGGCCCCACGGCGAAGCGCTCGTTGACGTCGAGCACCGTGTTGATGGCGCCGCGGTGGTCGATCACCACCCCCTTGGGCTGGCCCGTGGAGCCGGAGGTGTAGATCACGTAGGCCAGGTCCTCCGGCCGCTGGACCGGCGCGAGGGGAGCTTCGGGGAGGTCCGCGGGCGGCTCCCCTTCCACCACGATCGGCTCGACGCCGGACGGCCAGGCGACGGTCTCCGCCGCGGACGGCTGGGTCAGGGCCACCCGCACCTCGCCCCGCTCCAGGAGGTGCCACAGCCGCTTCTCCGGCAGCCCGGAATCGATCGGGAGATAGGCCCCTCCGGCCTTGAGCACGGCGAGGACGGCGACCACCTGCTCCCACCCCTTCTCCATCACCACGGCGACGAGTTGGTTGGGCTGGACACCGAGCTCCCGCAGGCGCCACGCCAGCTGGTTGGAGCGGCGGTCGAGCTCGCCGTAGGTCAGCGTGCGGGACGGCGCGATGACCGCCGGGCGGCCAGGCTGGGAGGCCGCCTGCCGGGAGAAGCGGGCGTGCAGCAGCTCGTCCGGGACCGGCCCCTCCGTGCGGTTGGCGGCGCACTGGATCTCCAGGTGGGCGGCGGGCGCGGACGGGCGGGCGATCCCGCTCCAGTCCTCCCGCTCGGCCAGTGCCTCGAGGAGGCCGCGGTAGGCGGCGAACATCTCGTCCAGGCATCCCGGCGGGAACAGCTCCTCCACCGCGTCCCAGTTGTACACCAGCGTCCCCGCCTGCTCGACCACCTGGTGGTCGAGCCAGACCTGCGGGGTCTGGGAGATGCCGAAGCTGTCCTGCGCCTCCTCGCCCGTGCGCCCGTCGGCGCGGGCGCCCTCGGCGCCCTCCTGTCCCAGCGCGCTGGTGAACACCACCGGCATGATGGAGTCGGGCGCCCGCCGCTGCGTGCGGGCGAGGTCGCGGAGGACGCGGACGGCGCTCACCGCCCGGTGCTCCATGTCGCTCCAGAGCTGCTCCTGGACGCCGCGCGCCCGCAGCGCGAAGGTGTCGCCGCGGGAGACGTCGACCGCCAGCAGGCTCAGCGTGGTGAAGTCGCCGACCACCTGGTCGATCTGCGGGTGGAGCGGCGGCCGGTTGAACATCGTGACGTTGTAGGTGAAGCGCGGCCTCTTGCTCCACACCCCGAGCACCTCGGCGAAGGCGGCGAGGAGCACGCCCGAGGGGGTGAGGCCGGCGCGTGCCGCCGCGCTCTTGACGCGGCTCCACGACGCGGCGGGCAGGCGCGCCAGGCGGCGGGTGAAGCGCGGCGTGCCGAGCTCGCGGGGATCGCGGGCGAGCGGCAGCTCCGGCGCCGGTGGCAGCGACGGCAGGCGCTCCTTCCAGTAGCGCTCCGCCCGCCCATAGACCTCCGTCGCGTCGAGGGCCCGCTCGGCCAGCACGCAGTCGCGGAACGACAGCTCCAGCGGCGGCAGCTCCAGCTCCGGGTCGTCGTAGAAGCGGAAGATCTCGCGGAAGATGATCCGCATGCTCCAGGCGTCGGCGATCAGGTAGTCGAGGCTGAAGCACAGCCGGGCCCTCCCCCCGTCGAGCAGGGACGCGCGCACCTCGAAGAGGGGCCAGCGGTCCGCGGGCAGCACCTGGTGGGACATGACCGCGCGCACCTGCTCCAGGGCCATGGCGGCCTGGAGCGGCTCGGCGCCGCGCAGGTCCTGCTCCGCGATCTCGTAGGGAGGCACCTCCGGGAGGATCCGCTGCCGGCCGTCCGACAGGACCATGGCGCGCAGCATGTCGTGGCGGTCGATCAGGCGCC
>JAICSG010001032.1 GCA_025937035.1 Thermoanaerobaculia bacterium
ATCCTCCCCATACCGCCAGCGCCACCACCAGGCTCGCCGGGATGATCTGGAACCCCAGCCGCGCGAAGTTCGAGAGGATGTAGATCCGGGGCTCGGCCGCCGCGATGGAGGTGAAATAGGTGTTGAAGTAGGTGAGGAGCTGGAGCGTGGCCGCGATCGCGAACGGCCGCGCCCGCCGGCTGGCGAGGAGGAGGGGGGGCAGGAACGCCGCCCAGAGCAGGCCGTGCCAGGAGGGGGTCTGCAGGGACTCCAGGGTGGCCGCGAGGATCTTCGGCGCCCGCGAGGGGGTGAACGGCCCCGAGTTGATGGCTTGCCAGAGATGATACTGGCGCACCCGCCAGAGCCAGGGTAGGACCACCACCGCCACCGGCAGGCCGGCCCGCAGCCCCGCTCCGATCGCCAGCCGGCGCTCCCCCCAGGCGCGGCGGCCCCACTGCGCGAGCACCAGGAAGGCCGCGAGCGGCACCCCCTCCATCTTCGATCCGGCGGCGAAAGCGGCGGCGAGGCCGATCTGGAAGTCCCCGGCGCGGTCCGGTGGCCGCAGCAGCGGCGGCACCGCGGCCGTGAGCGCCAGGGCGATCAGCCAGTCGGCCCCCCCCACGATCAGGCTGCCGATCCCGTACGCGCCGGCCGCGCAGGCGACGATCGCCAGCCCCGCCTGCCGGGTGAACGGGCCGGCTCCCCCCTGCCGCAACCCCTCCCGGACGGCGGCGAGGAGGAGGGCGAAGAAGACGCTCGCCTCCAGCATCATCGCGGTGAGGTCGAAGCGGCCCGTCAGCAGGGCGGTCACGGCGTAGATCTCCGGGAGGAGGTTCGGATAGTCGGGATGGGTCACCCAGTTCCACCGCCGCGCCAGGTAGGTGTAATCGACCCCCCGGTGGACGAAGTAGCGGCGCCCTTTGAGCCCCCAGATGTAGATGTAGTCGGTGAAGGTGGTCCAGTGCCGGAGCGCGAGCAGCGTGAAGACGGCGAGGACGAACAGCGCGATGCCGTCCCCCCAGCCGAATCCGGATCCGCCTCCCATCCGCTCCGGGCCCCGCGGCAGGAAGCGCCAGCCGAGGACGTAGAGCCCGATCCCCAGGATCACCAGAAGGAGCGGGTGCCAGGGGATGCTGGCGAAGTCGAGCAGGGTGAGGAGGACGTGGAGGACGACGGCGCCGCCCAGGAAATAGAGCGTGGCCCGGTAGAGGGCGCCGTCCCGCGGGGCCGCGATCCAGGCCGCCAGCCGGCCGCCGAGCAGGCCGAGGAGGACCAGGACGGCGAGGGCCACCAGCAGCGGCGGGGCGCTCAAGGCCGTCTCACCCGGTAGAGCCAGCCGTCCGGGAGCCGTAGCATCAGCTCGGCGCGGGGGTGGGCGATCTCCTTCTGATAGCCGATGGCGTACTGGGCCAGGTCCCCCACCTCGGCATCACTCACCGAGAGGACCTCGTAGTCGGGCATCAGATAGGCCGTCCAGCGCCAGGCCTCGAACTCGACCCCCTGGGGGTCGTCCGGCGCGGTGAACGCGATCACCGACCCCGGAGGGACCACCTTCCGGACCACGTCCAGGGAGCGGATGAGGGCGTCCGTCTCGGGGCTCTCGAACCGCCACCCCCAGGCGCCGACGAGAAGCTCCCGGTCGTCCCAGGCGGAGACCGTGTGATTGAGCTCGACGAGGAAGGCGCACCCCGCCCAGGCGGCGAGCAATCCCACGAACAGGCGCTTGAGCATGGCGCCGATCTTATCCTGCTAAGATCCCGCGGCTGAGAGGGTGTCTGGAAAGTGGCGACTCCGTCTGGACCCATTGTAGAGACGCCCCGTGGGGCGTCTCTGGAGCGGCGCCATCGGCTGTGTTCTTCCCCAACGCTCCACAGTCGCACTGTGGCCAATGGGGTCGTCCTCTCCGCCTCGGAGACGCCCCACGGGGCGTCTCTACAGTGGAACACCCTTTCCCAGATACCCCTCTGAGAGTCTGGTCCCCATCATGCCCCTGGCTTTCCACCCCGACGAGACCAGCCCGCTGGTCGCAGCCCTG
>JAICSG010001089.1 GCA_025937035.1 Thermoanaerobaculia bacterium
GTCTGGTCCCCCTACTCCTTTTCTCCGGATTTGGGAAGCTTGCACCTCATCTTCGCTCGCGGGAGAATGACGGAGGTCCTCGGGCCTCCAATCCCATGATCGACGTCCTCCCCCAACAGCAGAAGGCCCTCCCGCACAGCGAGGAGTCGGAGCGCGCCGTGCTCGGCGGCGTGATGCTCGACCCCTCGGTGCTGCCCACGATCTCGGGCCGGCTGCGGGCGGAGGACTTCTACTCCGAGCGCCACCAGCTCCTCTACCAGGCGATGCTCGACCTCCAGGAGGAGCAGGTGGAGATCGACCTGCGCACCCTCCAGGCCCGGCTGGAGCAGCGGGGGCAGCTCGAGATGATCGGCGGCCTCGCCTATCTGACCGGCCTCGATCTGGACCTGCCGGACATCGGCCGGATCGACACCTACGTCGAGATCATCAAGGAGCGCTCGGTCCGCCGGCGGCTGATCCAGATGTCCGGCGAGATCATCCGCAACTGTCTGGATGGCGGTCTGGTCGCTCAGGAGGCGCTCGGGCGGGCGGAGCAGGCGATCCTGGGGCTCGGCGAGGAGGCGATCCAACGCGGCTTCGCCCAGCTCTCCCACGTCCTCCACACCACTCTGGAGGAGCTGGAGGAACGCCCCGGCACCATGCTCACCGGCGTGCCGAGCGGCTTCACCGACTTCGACCGCATCAGCCAGGGGCTCAACCGGGGGAACCTGATCATCATCGCGGGACGCCCCGGCATGGGGAAGACCAGCTTCGCGCTCAACGTCGCCCAGCACGTGTCCGTGCGCGAGCGCAAGACGGTGGGGATCTTCTCGCTGGAGATGAGCCAGCAGGAGCTGGCGCTGCGCATCCTCTGCTCGGAGGCGGACATCTCCTTCTCCCGCCTGCGCTCCAACCGGGTCTCCCAGAAGGAGTGGACGCGCATCATCCAGACCGTGCGCACGATCGGCGACGCGCCCCTTTACATCGACGACTCACCCAACCCCACCCTGCTGGAGGTCGCCTCGAAGTCCCGGCGCCTGAAGGCGGAGCGCGGCCTCTCTCTGGTGGTGCTCGATTACCTCCAGCTCATGCAGGCCGGCGGCCGCTACGAGAACCGCAACCTGGAGATCGCCGCCATCAGCCGCGGCATGAAACAGCTCGCCAAGGAGCTGGAGATTCCCGTCATCGCCCTCTCCCAGCTCTCCCGCCAGCCGGAGCGGCGGGGGAGCGACCATCGGCCGCAGCTCGCGGATCTTCGGGAAAGCGGCTGCCTGACGGGAGACACCCTGGTGACACTGGCTGATTTCGGTACGCGCGTTCCCATTCAGGAGCTGTCGGGGAAGGATGGCTTCGCGGTCTGGGCCTTGAATCACGAGACCCTCAAGATCGAGCGCGCCGTCGTGTCCCGGGCCTTCTCGACGGGTCAGAAGCCGGTGTACCGTCTGACGACGCGGCTTGGGAGGACTCTGCGTGCGACCGCGAACCACAAGTTCCTGACCATCGAGGGATGGCGGCGGCTGGATGAGCTTCGCATGGGGCAGCATCTCGCCCTTCCTCGGCAGGTCCCCACGATGGCTGAGCAGACAATGGCGGACGGCGAGTTGGCCCTGCTTGCTCATCTCATTGGCGACGGCTGCACCTTGCCGCGCCATGCCATCCAGTACACGACCCGCGAGGAGGACCTCGCCCGGACTGTGGCGGACCTCGCGTCCCAGGTCTTCGGCTCCGAGGTCGAGCCCAGGATTCAGCGCGAGCGTACCTGGTTCCAGGTTTATCTGGCCTCGACGCGGCACCACACTCACGGCCGTCGGAGCGCCATAACGGAGTGGCTCGAGGGGCTTGGTGCCTGGGGATTGCGCTCTTGGGAGAAGCTGCTCCCTGAGAAGGTCTTCCA
>JAICSG010001144.1 GCA_025937035.1 Thermoanaerobaculia bacterium
ACGCCACGGGGCTCGGTGGGTTCCTGGAGCGCTGCGTGGACCGCGGCCTCTTCCTGGCCCCCGGACCGAGCTTCGGCCCTTACCCTGCTCACGTCCGGCTCTGCTTCACCGCCGCCCCGCCGGACGCCATCGAGCGGGGCGTGGAGGCGCTGGCTCCTCTGCTGGGCCGGTAGAAGAAGAGGAAGGCGAGAGCCGCGAAAGAAACCCCGAAGGCCACACAGCCGGCGATCAATCCCGGCGGCAGGAAGCGCAGCTCCACCCGTGAGACGTCCGCCGGAATCCTCACCCCCACGAAGGCGCCGTTCACCTTCAGGACCGGCAGGCGCCGGCCCGTGGTACGGGCCGACCAACCCTTGGACCAGACGATCGAGGTGGCCAGGAGCCGCTCTCCTCCTGGAGGGATCTCCAGGACGACGTGGCCGGGCTTGGTGAGCAGGGAATAAGGCGGCGGGCCCTCCCCTGCGGCCGGACGCCAGGAGCCGGCCTCCTCCTCGAAGAGGGCCACGCGGTGGGCGTCCTGGAGCTCGGCGATCCAGCGGTCGATCTCCCCGGAGCGGATCACGTCGACCGCCCGCGGAAAGAACCAGCGCGGCAGGGCGTCCGGATTGCGGAGCAGGGTGAACGGGGCGAACCGGCCGCCGTCGATCTGCTCCAGGGTGCGGCTGGGCGGGACGGCCGGGCTGCCGGCGACGATCCGCACCCCCAGGAAGTCGAGCAGGGGGTGGTCGATATTGGACACCGGGGCGAAATACCGACTCATGGTCGGGTGGAAGCCGAACGCCGCGTCCAGCACCCGCAGGTAGCGCGCCGGGGCCAGCGGGTTGTGCGGCCGGAAGTCCGCGGCGCCATAGACGGAGAGCAGGTTGGGATAGATCAGGAGGTGCGCCCCCGCGCCGCGCGAGACCGCCGGATCGCCCGCCTCGCGGAGGAAGACGTTCATGAATTCCGTCTTCGGATAGAAGAGCGACGGGTGCCCCTCGGGCAGCAGGCTCCGGGACCAGGGGACGAGGTCGGTCAGCAGGACCACCGCGAGGGCCAGCGCGCCCCAGCGCGGACGCCACCGCGCCACCAGGGCGGCGGCCCCGAGGAGCGCCCAGAGGGTGAGCGTCCACGCGTCCGCCGCCGCCGCCAGGCTCGCGGCCCCGGCGAGGGCCAGCCCCATCCAGGCCCGCCATCCCAGGCGGACCCGGGAGAACAGGAGGTCGGTGCCGAAGGCGCCGGCCACGCAGAGCGCCAGGGCCCCCGGCATCAGACAGCGCGACCAGGCGGGGACCCGCAGCGGCGGCACCAGATGCAGGAGATGCGCGACGGGGAGGAAGCGCGAGGCGAGGATCAGGCTGGCCGCCGCGAACCCCAAAAAGGGCCAGGCGCGGCGGTCGCGGGCTCCCAGCAGGGCCACCAGCGCCGCCGCGAAGGCCACCAGGCCGGTGTAGCCGGACTCGGCGTCCGCCCAGTTGATCGGCCCCCGGAAGGGACCGTGGTAGGGCACGCCGTAGACGTGCGGGCTGACCGGCGCGAGGAAGAAGCCCCCGTATCCCGGCTCGAACCAG
Organism: Thermoanaerobaculia bacterium; assembly: GCA_025937035.1. Taxonomy (GTDB): domain Bacteria; phylum Acidobacteriota; class Thermoanaerobaculia; order Multivoradales; family UBA5704; genus DATARR01. The sequence continues at coordinate 1,551 of JAICSG010001144.1, forward strand.
GAGAGCGGCTCGCGGAGGCGCACGGGCGCGGAGCCGACCCCCTGGGCCAGGGTCTCCCCGGCGCGCTGCGACTCCGGCACGGCCGCCAGGAACGGCAGGAGATGGGGGGCCGCGAGGCCGAAGCCCAGGAGGGCGGCCAGGGCCGCCGCGGCGAAGCCGCGAACGAGCCCCGTCCGCTTCCGGTACAGGCCGAGGCCGCAGACCGCGGCGAGCAGGCCGC
>JAICSG010000874.1 GCA_025937035.1 Thermoanaerobaculia bacterium
GCTTTGGGAGGGAGGGAGCAGGAACCGGGCAATGAGAGCCGCCGACACCGCCAGCAGCCACGCCAACGCCGCCCCGAAAACCCCGCTGATCCGCCAGAGATTCTGCCCCTGGACCCCCGACCGCACCGCGGCGGCGATCAGCAGCGGCCAGCCCGGGGGGAAGCGCGGGCGCACCTGATAGGGCCCGATCTGGAGGAAGGCGCGGCCGGTCCGGGCCAGGGCCTGGGCTTCGGCGGCGTACTCGACGGTGTCCGGCCAGGGGTGGAAGCGGGAGCCCTTGGCTTCGGCGTCCCCGCCCCAGCGCGTGGCCAGGGCCAGGGGAATCACGACGACGGCCAGGAGAAGGGCGCGCTTCCAGGTCATCGGCCGAGACGGCCGCAGGAGGTCTGGCCCTGCTCGACCACGAAGCGGACGGGCTCCGGCAGCAGGGGGAGGCGGACGGCGTGGAGGGGCCGCTGGGAGACGATGCAGACGCAGTTGGGCGCGGGGGGCTCTTCGAGGAGATCCACGACCACCTCCCCACCGGTCCGCCGGATGGAGCGGACCGTCACCTTCGAGACGCAGCTCTGGGTGGGCATGGCGGCCACGATCACCATCTGGCGGGTGAAGTCGACCGCGGGGGGTTCCTCGGGCAGGAGCGAAGTCCCCTGGCGCAACCGGGCCCAGAGGGCATGCCAGGAGGCGGCGTCCCGCGCCACCTCCCGGATCTGCTCGCCGGCCTGCCCCGGAATCCCCCGCTGGACGAGGGTCTGGAAGGCGACCGTCCTCGCCGGCGGGGCGGCCGCAGACCGTGGCTTCGGGTCGGCGGCTCCGGCGCAGGCGAGCGCCAGGAAGAAGGCAACGGCGAGGACGGCTCGATGAATCATCCGACGGCCGCCATGATTGCCTCATCCAACAGTGCCTCGTCGACCCGCTCGTGCCCCTGGATCAGGATGCGGTTCTTGGCGTCGACGAAGACCAGCGACGGCTGGTGGCTCCGGCACTCGGCATCCTCGTAGTCGGCGTAGCTGGCGATGATGATCACGTCGCCCGCCCTCGCCCTGTGGGCCGCCGCGCCGTTGATCACGATCTCCCCCTTGCCGGGCGTCCCCGGGATGGCGTAGGTCGCGAGCCGCTCGCCGTTGGTGCAGTTGTAGATCTCCACCCGCTCGTGCGGCACGAAGTCCGCGGCTTCCATCAGCAGGGGATCGATGCTGATCGATCCCTGGTAGAGGAGGTTGGCGTCCGTCACCGTGGCGCGGTGGATCTTCGACTTCAGAAGCGTCCGCTTCATGAGCTTATCTCTCCTCGGCCGTGAGCCGAATGTTGTCGATCAGTCGGGTCCCCCCGATCCGAACGGCGAGCGGGAGGACCAGCCGGCCGCGCAACGTCTCGACCGGCTGAAAGGTCTCGGCGTCCACCACCTCGGCGTATTCAACACGCGCGAGGGGCTCGGTATTCAGCACCTCCCGCAGGCGCTCGCGGACGGCATCCCCCCGGCGCTCCCCTTGGGAGATGGCCGTTTCGGCCGCGCGCAGGGCGCGGTGGAGGACCGTCGCCGCCCGCCTCTCCTCGGGCGAGAGGTAGGCGTTGCGGGAGGACATGGCGAGCCCGTCCGCCTCGCGGACGGTCGGGCCCGGAACGATCTCGATGGGCAGATGGAGGTCGCGCACCATCTGCCGGATCACCGCGAGCTGCTGGGCGTCCTTCTCGCCGAACACGGCGACGTCCGCCCGGACCAGGTTGAACAGGGCACAGACCACGGTCGCGACGCCGCGGAAGTGCCCGGGCCGGCAGGCCCCCTCCAGCCCCTCGGCGGCGCCGGCGGGCTCGACGAAGGTGGCATGCCCGAGCGGATAGATCGTCGCTACCTCCGGCAGGAAGAGGAGGTCGCAGCCAGCCGTCTCCAGCATGGCCGCATCCGCCTCCGGCTGGCGGGGGTAGCGGTTGAAGTCCTCGTTGGGCCCGAACTGGGCCGGGTTCACGAACACCGACGCCACCACCCTGGAAGCGTGCCCGCGGGCGAGCCGCACGAGGGACAGATGCCCCGCGTGCAGCGCGCCCATGGTGGGCACGAAGCCGATGCGCTCGCCGGCCTGCCGCCAAGGGGCGATGGCCTGGCGGAGGTCGGGGGCGGTGCGGACGGTCAGCATGGAGACGCCCCACGGGGAGACGCCCCACGGGGAGACGCCCCACGGGGCGTCTCTACAGAAGAAACGCCGCCCTGGACCGAGCCCAATGTAGAGACGCCCCGTGGGGCGTCTCCGAAAAGGCGCCAAGCTTGGAGGATCGTTCCCATCGCCCCTTTACCCGTACAGCTTCGCCGGCTCCTCGACCGGCTTCACACCGCCGCCGTAGCTCTCCTCGGGGGCCGGGAAGCGGCCGTGGCGGACGTCGTCGGCGTAGCGCTCGATCGCCTCGCGCGAGAGCTTGCCGAGCTCGGCGTAGCGCCGTACGAAGCGGGGGGCGATCCGCTCCTCCATCCCC
>JAICSG010000841.1 GCA_025937035.1 Thermoanaerobaculia bacterium
AAGGGATCGTATGCGGACCCAAGAAAGCCGGCCTCTGCTGACAGGTCCCTTTCGGGGATGACCACGAAGGGGGGCAGCCCGTTCTTAGAACCCAGCTCCTTGGAAATTACCGCCCCATAGCTGGGTTGAATCAACTCATTCAAGAGAAGCACCGTTGGGGAGTCTCGCTGGCTGCGCTTGTTTACCGACTCCATCGAGTATTTATAATCAAAGACTGGCAGTATCGTTCTCTGTATATGGAGCTGTCCAAGCGTGGTTACCGTACTTCCGAACCTCGGTCAATTCAAAGAGAAGGCTCCGCGATGTTATCCAAAGTTTTTGAGTCATTAAGGGAGCAGGGTATCACGCTTCGCCGCGTGGCGTCTGAGTTAGGGCTTTCGCTTGAGCAACTTCAGGAATTTCTCCTTGGTCTTGGTGCCACGCTGCTTTCTCTGGAAGGCGGGGGTGAGAGCGGCACCAGCGGCGGGCGCAACCATCTCCGGCTAGTTTGACCGTTTAATGCCCAAGCTGAAACATGCGACGCGTTCTCATCGTGTGAGCCCGTCCAGTGCTCTTTCACGACAAGGCTGCCTCTGAAAGCTCCGGGTGTGTATCCTTCTGCCCTCCATGAGCATCGCGAGAGTCGCCCCGAGCGTCCGAGGCCGCCTCAAACGGTATCCCTGGATCGTCCGCGCGGTCCACGCCGGCCGGACCGCCGCGTCGAAAGCGAGGCAGTGGCGGCAGTACGGAGTGTGGTGGTGGCGGAGGGGGCCGGACGGTCTGCCCGTGCCGCCGCCCGGGCTCCTCTTCCTCGTTGCCGGAACGGCGGACGTGGGCTGGTTCCTGCGCACCGGGAAGCTCGGTTTCGACTGCCTCATCGAGACTCTCTCCCGTAACGGCGTCGAGCCCCGGGAGCTCTCCTCGGTGCTGGACTTCGGGTGCGGGTGCGGCCGGGTCATCCGGTACTGGAAGGACTGGAAGGGAACGCGAATCCATGGGGTGGACTACAACCTCCGTCTCGTCAAGTGGTGCCAGCGCAACCTGCCGTTCGCGAGCTTCGCGGTCAACCGGAGCGAGCCGCCGCTGCCGTTCGCCACGGGCGAGCTCGATTTCGTCTATGCCCTGTCCGTTTTCACCCATCTCTCGGAGAGCGCGCAGGTCGCCTGGATGGGGGAGATGGCGCGGGTGATCCGGCCGGGTGGGCATCTGCTGCTGACCACCCACGGCGAGTCCTACCTGGATCAGCTTTCAGAAAAAGAGCGGGCGGCGTTCCGGTCCGGCGCTCTGGTCGTGGTGGAGGAGGCGGCGGAGGGCACGAACCTCTGCAACGCCTTCCACCCCGTGGAGCACGTGAGGGAGCGGCTGGCGAGGGGTTGGGAGGTGGTCGACTTCCAGCCGATGGGGGCCCGGGGCAATCCGCATCAGGACCTCTTCCTCCTCCGGCGCCCCTGATATCCTCGCCCTCATGCTCGACTCCTTCGCCCGCCAGATGCTCTATCCCGCGCCGCCGGTGCCGGTCGCCTCGCCGCCGCCGGCCCCTCTGGAGGAGGTCTGGCTCGATCTCCCGGAGGGGAACCGGGCTCATGCCTGGGCGCTGATCCCCTCCACGCTGCCCGCCACGGCGCCTCTGGTGCTCTTCTTCCATGGCAACGGGGAGAACCTGGAGACGCTCCGGTGGTCCGGGCTGTTCGAGGAGCTCGGCCGGCTCGGCGTGGCGATCCTGGCGGCGGATTTCCCCGGCTATGGACGCAGCACCGGGACCCCCTCCGAGGAGGGGCTGATCGCCACCGGCGACGCCGCGGTCGCCTGGGCGCGGGCGCATCATCCGGACCGCCCGCTGGTCGTCGCGGGCTGGTCGCTGGGCGCGGCGCTGGCCATCGCCACGGTGGACCGGCATCCAGAGGAGGTCCGGGGCCTGATCGCCCTCTCCCCCTGGACGACCCTGGCCGAGTGCGCGGTCGAGATCTTCCCCGAATTCGCCGTCAAGGCGATGCTCCGCGAGCACTACGATTCGCGGTCCGCGGCGCGCCGCATCCGGGTCCCCGCCCTGGTGGTCCACGGCGAGCGGGACGACCTGATCCCGGCCGGACAGGGGGAGGAGATCGCCTCGGTGCTGGCGGGGCACAAGACGTGGGTGCCCGTGCGCGGCGCGGCCCACAACGACCTCCTGGGACGCCGGGAGGTCTGGGAGGCGATGGCGCGCTTCCTCGCCGGTCTCTGATCCGCGCCCCCTACTCTTTTTCTCCGGATTTTGGAAGCTTGCACCCCGTGCCCGCACGCGGGAGAATGACAAAGCTCGCTGGTCCCCAACCCATGATCGACGTCCTCCCTCAGCAGCAGAAGGCGCTCCCGCATAGCGAGGAGTCGGAGCGCGCCGTCCTCGGCGGCGTGATGCTCGACCCCTCGGTGCTGCCCACCATCTCGGGCCGGCTGCGGGCGGAGGACTTCTACTCCGAGCGCCACCAGCTCCTCTATCAGGCGATGCTCGACCTGCGGGAGGAGCAGGTGGAGACCGACCTGCGCACCCTGCAGGCCCGGCTGGAGCAGCGGGGGCAGCTCGAGATGATCGGCGGCCTCGCCTATCTGACCGGCCTCGATCTGGACCTGC
>JAICSG010000903.1 GCA_025937035.1 Thermoanaerobaculia bacterium
ACATCAACTTGCCGGGCCTCACGCCGCGAACGGAAGACCTCGCGGAGCTGTTCGAGCGGATCGACGCGCTCGCGAGCCCGGGCGGCTGGCTCGTGCTCGGCGGCAGCGTGCCGGCCGGCGTGGCGGATCGCATCTACGCGGAGATGATCGAGCTGATCCATCGCCGGGGAGGACGCGTGCTGCTGGACACCAGCGGCCCGCCGCTGCGCGAGGCGCTGGCCAGCGCTCCCGAGATCCTGAAACCGAACGTGGAGGAGCTCGGCGAGCTGGTGGGGCGGCCCCTGGATACACCGGCCGGCATCCGCTCCGCCGCCGAATCCCTGCTGGGGCGCGGGGTCCGGCTGGTGGTGGTCTCGATGGGCGGCGAGGGCGCCGTCTTCATCGATCGCGAGCGGTCGCTGCTCGCCCGCCCTCCCAGGGTCCCGGTGCGGAGCACGGCCGGCGCGGGGGACGCGATGGTCGCCGGCATCGTCTACGGCAGGATCCACGGTCTGCCGCTGGAGGATCTGGCGCGGATGGCCACCGCCGCCGGGGCCTGCGCGGTGACGCGGATCGGCCCCGGAATCGAGGACCGGTCCATGTATCGGAAGCTGATCGAGCAGGTGGAGATCGAAACGCTGCCCTGATCAGCGACCCTTCCGGTGCCCCGGCTTCGCGGGCCTCGGCGGCGGCACCGGCTTGCGGAAGAAGGCGCCCATGCGCCGCACCGACTTCTCGTGACGGACGTGGCCGTTATGTTGGTGGGTCTGCCGCCAGAGGAAGGATTTCACGTCGCGGCAGCCGGCGAGCGCGAGGCTCGCGAAGAGGAGGAGCAGGGAGATCCGGCCTGGCTTCATACCGGACGATCCTAGGCGCTCGGGAAATCCACGTCAAACCCGCCGGCTCGGTTTTATCGACGTTTAGCACTATCTATTGTATCGGGGCTTCGGCTCCGACGTGGAGAGCCGAGACGATGAAGCCAGACCTCTGTAGACCGATCCTCGCGACCCTTCTCCTCTTCGCTCTCGCCGCCCTGCCCGCCGGGGCCGCCGATCCGCCAGCTTCCGCCTCGCCCAACGCCGCCGTCAAGGCCCAGTTGATCCACGAGCTCGGCGAAGCCCGGCAGATGACGATCGCGCTCGCCGACCGCCTGCCCGAGGAGAGCTACAACTGGCGGCCGCACGAGCGGATGCGCACGCCCGGCGAGATGCTCCTCCTCACCGCGCGCGTCAACTTCACCCTGCCGGGAAACTGGGGGGTCAAGCCGCCCGCGGAGCTGGTCCTCTGCGGCAACTATCTCGACCAGGGGAAGCTCGAGAAAGCGAAAGTGATCGATCTGGTGAAAAAATCTTTCGATCACGCCGGCCAGGCGATCGCCGGAGTGCCGGACGCCGACTTTCTCAAGGTCGCCGTGGTCGACAACCGCCGGGCCACGCCGTACGAGGACATCCTGACGCTGGTCACCACCGCCCACCAGAATCTCGGACGGCTCATCGACTACGCCCTGCTCAAGGGGATCATCCCGCCCTGGATGGGCGGGTGGTCCAGCTCGGGGCCCTAGAGCCTCGATCGTTTCCCCCGGAAGCCTCAGAGGACCGTCTCCGCCCGCGGCGGGGAGATGCCGGAGGCTTCTTTTCCGTCAACCACAAGCCTTTGAAAGGAGGCTCAAGATGAAGAGAGAAGACATCATCCGTGCCTGGCGTGACGAGGACTTCTTCCTCAGCCTGTCGGACGAGCAGCGTTCGTTCCTGCCGGCGAACCCGGTCGGGGCGATCGAGCTCAGCCAGGAGGCTCTGACCACCGTGGCCGGCGGCTCGACCTGCACGGTCAGTTGCTGCTCGGGGTGTTGCAACAGTTGCTCGTCGGGCGGGCTCTGCTGCTGCTAGCTCCGGGTTGACCCGTCGCGCCGCGGGGACCGCGGGCTCCGCGGCGCGTTTCCGCGCAAGGCTCATGGAGGCCCATGGAGGACAATTGGAAATGTTTTCTCCGGTCGATTTTTCCCCCGCCCTGACCCTGGAGGAGCGCCTCCGGGAGCGCCCGGCATCCGGCGGGCCCGCCGGGGAGCGCGCCCGCAAGCGGCTGGAGCGCTGGCGGACGCAGCCCCCGTTCGATCGCGACGGCTTCTTCCCCCGCCGTCTGGCCCAGGCCGGCCTCGACGAGGCGGGGCTCCTGACCCTGCTCGACGAGCCCCGAGAGGCGCTCGCGGAGCGGTTCCCGGCGGCCCCCGGGTGGCTGGAGGAGATCGCCGAGGCGTTCCGCCTGGCGTCGCCGGGCGTGCCGTCGCCGGCTCCCGAGGAGCTGCGGTCGCTGCCCGAGATCCGCCTCCAGACGCTCGCCTCGCCGCTGCTCCAGCGGGCGGAGCGCCGGATCGCCGCGGCGGCCCCGGAGCTGGGGCCGCGCGCGCCATTCGA
>JAICSG010001171.1 GCA_025937035.1 Thermoanaerobaculia bacterium
AAGGAGTTCGGCTACAAGATCACCGCCTTCCACCACGCCGTGGAGGCCTACAAGATCGCCGACGTCCTGGCCGCCAACAACATCTGCGCGGACGTCTGGGCCGACTGGTGGGGCTTCAAGATGGAGGCCCTGGACGGCATCCGGGAGAACGCGGCGCTGCTCCAGAAGGCCGGCGCCTGCGTGGTGATCCATTCCGATTCCGCCACGGGGATCCAGCGGCTCAACCAGGAGGCGGCCAAGGCCATGGCGGCCGGCAACCGCATGGGCATGCACCTGCGCGAGGAGGACGTCATCCGCTGGCTGACGATCAATCCCGCCAGATCGATCGGCGTCGACAAGCAGACCGGCTCGCTGGAGCCGGGCAAGATGGCCGACGTGGTGCTCTGGAGCGGCGATCCGTTCAGCGTCTACAGCCGCCCCGAAAAGGTTTATATCGACGGCGCCCTGGCCTTCGACCGCAAGGACCCGTCCCGCCAGCCGGCGACCGACTTCGATCTCGGCATCCGCGTCGGGGAGGTGAAGTGAGATGAAGGCAAAAATCCTTTCCTTTCTCGCCGGCCTCGCCCTCGCGGCCTCGCTCTCCGCGCAGATGGTGGTGATCACCGACGCAGAGATCCATACGATGGGTCCCCAGGGGACGATCAAGCACGGCTCGCTGCTGATCGAAAACGGCCGCATCCGCGACGTCGGCGTCTCGGTGGCGGTGCCGGCCTCCGCCCGGCGGATCGACGCCCGGGGGAAGATCGTCACGCCGGGCCTGATGGACTCGCTCTCGCAGATCGGGCTGGTCGAGGTCGGCGCGGTCGCGGGGAGCAACGACATCTCCGAGCATGACGACCGCCTCACCGCCGCGTTCAGCGCGGCCGACGCGATCAATCCGCGCTCGATCCTGATCCCGGTCAACCGCGTCGAGGGCCTGACCCACGTGGTCGCCACCCCCGCGGCCGGCAAGAGCCTGATCGCCGGCACCAGCGCGGTGATCGACCTCGGCGGCCCCGGGGACTACCTGATCCACTCCCCCGCCGCCATGTACGCCCTCCTCGGCGAGGGCGGGGCCGAGCGCGCGGGCGGCGCGAGAGAGACCGCCATCCTCCGCCTCCGCGAAGCCTTCCAGGACGCCCTCGACTACGCCGCCAACCGCAAGGCCTTCGACCAGGGGGACCGGCGGCCGTACTCCCTCTCCCGGCTCGATCTCGAGGCGCTGATTCCGGTGGTCAAGGGGCAGCTCCCGCTGGTGGTCGAGGTCGAGCGGGCGAGCGACATCGAGGCCACGCTCCGGCTGGCCCGGGACTTCCATCTCAAGCTGATCCTCGCCGGCGCCAGCGAGGGTTGGATGGTGGCGCGGGAGATCGCCGAGGCCAAGGTGCCGGTGCTGATCAACCCCCTGGGCAACCTGCCGGAAGCGTTCGAGAGCCTCGGCGCCACGCTGGAGAACCCGGCGCGGCTCCGCAAGGCCGGGGTGACGGTCGCCTTCATGACCGGCGAGGCCCACAACAGCCGCAACATCCGGCAGGAGGCCGGCAACGCCGTGGCCTACGGGCTGCCGTGGGATGACGCCCTGGCCGCCATGACCTCGGTCCCCGCCCGGATCTGGGGGATCTCCAACCGCTACGGCACCCTGGAGCCGGGCAAGGAGGCGGACGTGGTGATCTGGGACGGCGATCCGCTGGAGGTCACCAGCTTCCCCACCGCCGTCTTCA
>JAICSG010001219.1 GCA_025937035.1 Thermoanaerobaculia bacterium
CCACCACCGCGGCCTCGATCTCCCCGGCCAAGTCCTCCAGCCGGGGGAAGACCCGCGCGCCATGGTCCCGGGCCGCCGCCTCGGCCGCCGCCGGGTTGGGGTCGTAGATCCCCACCAGCTCGGCGCCGGGGAGCGACGACAGCAGGCGGACGTGGTTGCGGCCCATCGAGCCGGTGCCGAAGACGCCGACGCGCATGCTATTCGGGCTCTCCGCCCCCGCGGGAGCCGCCGCGCGGCGGGGACTTGATGATCCCCCGCTGGGAGCCCTCCACGAAGGCGATCAGGTAGTCGACGTCCGGGTCGCCGGCCAGCTCGGCGCGGATCTGCTCCACGGCCTTGGGGGTGGGCAGGCGCGAGCGCACCAGGATACGGTAGGCGGCCTCCAGCTTGCGGAGGGTCTCGGGCGAAATCCCCTTGCGCTTGAGGCCGATCGAGTTCAGGCCGTAGCAGGCCGGCTTCTGCCCCACCGTCTTGACGAAGGGGAGAGCGTCCAGAGTCGCCACCGTGTAGCCCCCCACGTAGGCGTGGCGGCCCACCCGGCAGAACTGGTGCACGGAGGAGAAGGCGCTGATGTTGGCGTCGTCGTGGACCTCGACGTGCCCGGCGAGCGTGGCGTTGTTGGCGAAGATGACCCGGCTCCCCACCTGGCAGTCGTGGGCGATGTGGGTGTAGGCCATGAACAGGCCGTCGCTCCCCACCCGGGTGATCCCTCCTCCCTTGGAGGTGCCGCGATGGACCGTACAAAACTCGCGAAACTGGTTGCGGTCGCCGATCTCCAGCCGGACCTCCTCCCCCTGGAACTTGAGGTCCTGAGGGTCGAAGCCGATGGCGGCCATGGGGTGGATCCGGTTCTCGCGGCCGATCCTGGTGGGCCCCTGGACCTGCGCGCCGCCCCCGATCTCGGTGCCGTCGCCGATCTCCACCCCGGCGCCGATCACCGCGAAGGGACCGACCGTGACCCCGTCCCCCAGCCGGGCGGAAGGGTCGACAAAAGCCAGCGGATGAACGCCCCCCATCAGCGATTCACCATCGCCGAGGAGAGGACGGCTTCGGCGGCGAGCTGGCCGTCCACCAGGGCCTTGCCCGCCAGCTTGCAGTAGGTGCTCCGCAGCCGCAGGACCTCGATCTCGTAGCGGACCTGATCGCCGGGAACCACGGGACGGCGGAACTTCGCCCCCTCGATCGAGGCGAAGAGGAGCAGCTTGTTTTGCCGGTCGGGGATGTCGTGCAGGAGCAGCAGCCCCCCGGCCTGGGCCATCCCCTCGATCAGCATCACGCCCGGCATCACCGGCCGGCCGGGGAAGTGGCCGAGGAAGACCGGCTCGTTGATGGTGACGTTCTTGACCGCCACGATCCGCTTGCCGGGCTCCATCTCCAGCACCCGGTCGACCAGCAGGATCGGATAGCGGTGCGGGAGCACCGAGAGGATCCACTCGATGTCCCATTTTCCCGTCGGCTCGGGGGCGCTCGGCTCGCTCAAGGCTTGTCTCCCTCCATCCTCTTCTCGACGGCCCGCAGGCGCCGGACGATCTCCTCCAGGCGCGACAGCAGGGCGGCCTGGCGCCGCC
>JAICSG010000742.1 GCA_025937035.1 Thermoanaerobaculia bacterium
CCGGGGAGCGGGTGGATCTCGACCGGGCCAGCGCCCAGGAGCTGGGCCGCCTCCCCGGCGTCGGGCCGTCCCTTGCCCGGAAAATCGTGGCCTGGAGGGAGGCGCACGGCCCCTTCGGGGGCCTTCAGGCGCTCGATTCGGTCCCCGGCATCGGGCCCGGGCTCCTGCGGAATCTGGCGGGGCACGCAGCATTTTCGGGGCAGCCCCGCCCGCCGGTATCGGCGCTTCCTGTGACCGTTGCCGGCCCCTCAGCCCCGCCGGCCGCGACCGAAAGCGGGAAACCCCCGGCCGAGGCCGGGGGACCGGTCGCCGTCGACCTCAACACCGCCACCGCCGAGGAGCTCGACCGGCTCCCCGGGATCGGGCCGGCCAAGGCCCGGGCCATCGTGGCCTGGCGGGACGCCCACGGCGCCTTCAGGTCCGGCGCGGACCTCGCAAGGGTGCCGGGGATAGGCCCCGCCCTGGCGGCCCGACTGCAGAATCTGGCGGCCGTGCGCTAAAGCTTGCGCCCGCTGGCCCGATTCTGGCTTCCTGACCACCCGCCCGACCTCCACCACACGTCCAACCGACGAGATCATGGCGACTGTTGCGGCAGCGGCGGCCACCGGCGACCGGCTCGGCCAGGTTCTTGTACACGAAGGGCTTCTCACGCGCGAGCAGCTCGCGCAGGGCCTGGCGGAAGCCAGGGCCCAGAAGCTCCGGCTGGGCTACGCCCTCGTCAAGCTCGGGCTCATTGCGGAAGTCGAGATCACGAAGGTTCTTGCACGGCAGTACCGCATGCCGGCGGTGGATCTCACCAACTTCCAGGTGGACCCCAAGATCGTCCGGCTGATCCCCGCCGAGATGGCGGTGAAGAACGTCGTCCTCCCGCTCAAGCGCGAAGGCCGGACCCTCACCGTCGCGATGGCCGACCCGACCGACATCGGCCTGCTCGAGGACCTCAAGTTCATCACGCGCTACGACCTCTTCCCGGTCATCGCCGGGGAGTCCACCCTGCGCGGGCTGATCGAGAAGCATTACGAGAACGCCGCCGCGGCCGACCAGCAGCTGAGCAGCATCCTCCGCGACATGGAGGAGATGGACGAGGCCGACGTCGAGGTGCTGGAGGAGCAGGAGGACGAGGCCGCCACCCAGGCGCAGATCGACGACGCGCCCGTGGTGAAGCTGATCAACGGCCTCCTGACCGACGCCGTGCGCCGCGGGGCGAGCGACATCCACATCGAGCCCTTCGAGCAGGAGATCCGGATCCGCTACCGGATCGACGGTGCGCTGGTCGAGATCATGAAGCCGCCCATGAAGATGAAGGCGGCGCTCACCTCGCGCATCAAGATCCTCTCGCAGCTCAACATCGCCGAGCGGCGCGTCCCGCAGGACGGGCGGCTCAAGCTCAAGATGGGGAACCGGGTCATCGACTTCCGCGTCTCGACGCTCCCGGTGCTGTTCGGCGAGAAGATCGTGCTTCGTATTCTCGACAAGGGCAACCTCACCCTCGATCTGAGCAAGTTCGGCTTCGAGCCCAAGGCCGAGGCCGACCTGATGAAGGCGATCCTCAATCCGTACGGCATGGTCCTGGTCACGGGGCCGACGGGCTCGGGCAAGACCACCACCCTCTATTCCGCGCTCAGCCGGATCAACACGACCGAGGTCAACATCATGACCGCGGAGGATCCGGTCGAGTACAACCTGATGGGCATCAACCAGGTGCTGGTGCGGAACGAGATCGGGATGACCTTCGCGGCGGCGCTCAAGGCGTTCCTCCGCCAGGACCCCAACATCATCATGGTCGGCGAGATCCGGGACCTGGAAACGGGCGGCATCGCCATCAAGGCGGCGCTCACCGGCCACCTGGTGCTCTCCACCCTGCACACCAACGACGCGCCCAGCACCATCACCCGCATGATCGACATGGGGGTGGAGGCGTTCAACGTGGCCAGCGCCGTCAACCTGGTGGTGGCCCAGCGCCTGGTCCGGCGGATCTGCAAGGATTGCAAGGCGCCCGCGACGTACTCGGACGAGGAGCTGGCCTCGCTGGGCACGGATCTTGACTCGATCCGGCACATCCCGTTCATGAAGGGCCGCGGCTGCGATACCTGCGGTGGCCTGGGCTACAAGGGCCGGGCGGGCCTCTACGAGGTCATGGCCATGTCGCCCGAGCTCCGCCGGATGATCCTGCGCGGCGCCTCGGTGGCCGAGCTCCGCGACCAGGCCGTGGCGGAGGGGATGCTGACCCTCCGCATGGATGGCATCGTGAAGGTCCGCAAGGGCGTCACCACTCTCGAGGAAGTCGTCAAGGAGACTGCCGAATGAGCTTCAACCTGCGCGCCCTGCTCGAGGAGATGATCGAGAAAGAGGCATCCGACCTCCACATCACCGCCGGCGAGCGGCCCAAGCTCCGGGTTGACGGCGACATCGTCGACAGCTCGGTGCCCGAGCTCCTGACGCCCAAGGATACCCTCCAGCTCGCCTACTCGGTGCTGACGGAGAACCAGAAGAAGCGGTTCGAGACCGAGGACGAGCTCGACTTCAGCTTCGGGATCCAGAACCTGGCCCGCTTCCGCGGCAACTGCTTCAAGCAGCGCGGCTGCGTCGCCATGGTGATCCGGATGATCCCGTTCAACGTCCGGACCTTCCAGGACCTGGGCCTCCCGCCGGTGGTCTCCAAGCTGGCCGAGCGGCCCCGCGGGCTCATCCTGGTCACCGGGCCCACGGGCTCGGGCAAGTCCACCACCCTTGCCGCGATCATCGACAAGATCAACTAGGAGCGGAAGGGGCACATCATCACGGTGGAGGTCCCGATCGAGTTCATCCACCGCCACCACTCCTGCATCGTGAACCAGCGTGAGGTGGGCACCGACACCAAGAGCGTCTCGAGCGCCCTCAAGTACGCCCTGCGCGAGGACCCCGACGTCATCCTCGTGGGCGAGATGCGGGACCTCGACACCATCGCCTCCGCGCTCACCATCGCCGAGACGGGGCACCTGGCC
>JAICSG010000895.1 GCA_025937035.1 Thermoanaerobaculia bacterium
CCATGCAGGCGATCGGGCGGGCGCCCATGGTGAAGATGTCGCGCAGGATCCCCCCGACGCCGGTCATCGACCCCTGATAGGGCTCGATGAAGCTCGGGTGGTTGTGCGACTCCATCTTGAACACCGCCACGAAGCCATGGCCGATGTCCACCACGCCGGCGTTCTCGCCGGGGCCCTGGAGCACGTGCGGCCCCTCGGTGGGGAATTCGCGGAGGTAGATCTTGGAGGACTTGTAGGAGCAGTGCTCGCTCCACAGGGCGGAGGTGATGCCGAGCTCGGTCCAGTTGGGATCGCGGCCGAGGATCTTGCGCAGCCGCTCGAATTCGTCCCCGGTCAGGCCGATCGAGCGGGCGGTCTCGGGCGTGACCGCGGGCTCCTGGACCACCGTCGTTTGATCCCCGTTCACCGGGCCGCCTCCGCGAGCTGCCGGCTCGCGGCCTCCACGGCGCTGGCGAGGATCGCCAGGCCGTCCGTGTTGCCGAGGATCGGCTCCGAGCACCGCTCCGGGTGGGGCATCATGCCGAGGACGTTCCCCCCGGCGTTGCAGATGCCGGCGATGGCCCGGGCCGCGCCGTTCGGGTTCCACTGCGGATCGCCGTCCGCCCGCGCCCCGTCCGGAGTCACGTAGCGGAAGACCACCTGGCGGTTGGCCTCCAGGGCGTCGAGGTGCCCGGCGGAGTCCTCGTAGTTCCCCTCGCCGTGGGCGATGGGGATGCGCAGCACCTGGCCCTCGCGGAATTTCCAGGTGAAGGGCAGGTCGGTGCGCTCCACCTTGAGGTGGACGTCCCGGCAGAGGAAGCGGAGGCTCTGGTTGCGCCGCATGGCGCCCGGGATCAGCTTCGCCTCCAGCAGCACCTGGAAGCCGTTGCAGATGCCCAGCACCAGCCCGCCCGCCTCGGCGTGGCGCTTGACGGCGCCCATCACCGGCGAGAGGGCCGCCATGGCGCCGGCCCGCAGGTAGTCGCCGTAGGCGAAGCCACCGGGGAGGACCACGAGGTCACAACCCTGGAGGCTGTCGTCCTGGTGCCAGAGGTAGGCGGTCTCCTGGCCGAGCACGTGCTTGAGCACGTGGTAGGCGTCGTGGTCGCAGTTGCTGCCGGGGAAGACGACGACGCCGCACTTCATGGGCGGGTCCCCTCGCCGAGCAGCTCGACCGAGTAGTCCTCGACCACGGTGTTGGCCAGCAGCCGCTCGCACATGTCGCGGAGCTGCCGGCGGGCCGCCTCGGGGTCCTCTCCCGTCAGGGAGATCTCGAAGCTCTTGCCGGCGCGGACGTCGTCAACGCCCGCGAAGCCGACGCGGGACAGCGCGTCGCGGATCGCCTTGCCCTGCGGGTCGAGGATCTCGCGGCGCGGATAGACCGTAACTCGTGCTTTCACGTCAGATTACCTCCAGCCAGGGGGTTGGACGGTCCTGCTCGGTGACGGTCACCTGCGCGGGGCAGCCCTCCCGGTCCAGCGCCTCGCCGATCGCGGCGGCGGCCAGGGCGGGGAGGTTGTTCGTGCGGGAGAGGTGGTAGAGGACCACCCGGCGCAGCCGGTCACCGACCAGCTCGGGGAGGCCTTCCGCGGCCTCCCGGTTCGACAGGTGGCCGTGACGGCCGGCCACCCGCTGCTTCAAGGTCCAAGGATACGGCCCGTTGCGCAGCATGTCGAGATCGTGGTTGGTCTCCAGGATCAGGAGGTCGAGATCGCGCAGCCGCCCCCAGGCCAGGCTGGTGCGGCAGCCGATGTCGGCCACCAGGCCGATCCGCCGGCCGCAGGCGTCCTCGATGACGAAGCCCACCGGCTCGCTGGCGTCGTGGGGGATCAGGAACGGCTCGATCACGAACCCCGCGATCTCCTGGGGAGCGCCCGAGCGGACCTCGCCGCCCGCCTTGGCGGCCTCGGCGCGCAGCCCGGCGCCCGCCAGGGTGCCGGCGGTGCCGTAGACCGGGAGCTTGAACCGGTTGAGAAACCGCCGCGCCCCCTTGCAGTGGTCCTGATGCTCGTGGGTGAGCACGATCCCGCCCAGCGTTTTGGGATCGAAGCCGATCTCCTGCATCCGCTTGACGATCTCCTTGCAGGAGAAGCCGGCGTCGATCAGCAGGCGGTGGGGGCCCGATTCGAGGACGACCGCGTTGCCGCCGCTCCCCGATCCCAGAACCCCCACGCGCAGGGGCGGCCCGGCGCGGCGGGGAGCTGGGGGCGGAGCTAGCTCCGGCTCGATGGGATCGATGGGGGCCAGGAAGTCGAGAAGGCTCTGCTGGCCAGCGGATTCCAGGGCGCGGCGGCGGCGGGAGAAGAGATTTTCCAGGGGGAGCGCCACCCTGAGAAGGGTACCACATTTAGTGGTCCCCTCCGGCGCTGGGGCTAGAAGCTGTATTCCTTCCCCTGCTCCAGGAATTCGAGGTCCGGATTGTGGAGCTGCC
>JAICSG010000021.1 GCA_025937035.1 Thermoanaerobaculia bacterium
AGATTCCTTGAGAATCCACGCCGGCTCTACGGTACCGGCCGTCATTCTCCAGGCAGAAAAAGATGGCTCGTTGTGAAGCCGATTCGATGAGCCAATATTCGGGGACTTTCGCCTCCTCGTAGAGCCGCAGCTTGAGGTCCCGTTCCTGTTCCCCGCCGTCTTCCAGGGTGATCTCGATCACCAGGGACGGCGGACCGTCGAGATAATATTCATGCAGATCTGTCAGGAGAGGCTGATCGACAAACAGCACGTCAGGCGTCAACCCGTTCTCTCCCAGGCGAATGACGAAATCCCTGCCCAGACCGGCCCCGGCCGCTCAGACCCACAAAATGGTGGAGACCGAAGCTCAATAGCTCATACGCGCGTCGGTGCTCCAGAGTGTCATGAGGTCCGGCCGGCGGCGGCTCCGGGTTGTGCTCGAAAGTCGCCGCCCATGCGGCCCATTCCTCCGTAGTCTGGGGCATCGGATGGGGATTGAAGGCTTGCCTCAGAGCCTCCCGCCAGAGATCGGCGGAAGCCATCGGCAACGCCATCGCGGGGCCATGGTCGTACAGCAGATTCCAGGCTATGCGCCGGCTGCCCGCCAGGGTGCTGATGATGAGCCGCCCCCCGATGAGCTCCAGCTTCCTTTCGGGCATCGCCGCCCACCATCGTTCAAAGAAATCTTCTTCTTCCATGGAGAGACGATATCACCTCAGGCGAGTCGCGTATTCCGGGATCGACGTGCCCTTCGGCGAGGTCCGGGCCCTGTCTGGCTTATCTCGTACCGCGTTGTATACTCGCCCTCCGGAGGTACCCCCATGTCCAAGCGCAACACCCGTCTCACCACTCCGCTGATCCGCGAGAACGGAGCCCTGCGTCCCGCCACCTGGGACGAGGCGCTCGACCGGGCGGCGGGGGGATTCCGTTCGGCGGTCGAGAAGCACGGGCCCCAGACGTTCGGGCTGTTCAGCTGCTCCAAGACCACCAACGAGATGAACTACCTGGCGCAGAAATTCGCCCGGGCGGTGGTGGGCAGCAACAACATCGACAGCTGCAACCGGACCTGACACGCCCCCAGCGTCGCCGGTCTGGCGGCGGTCTTCGGAGCGGGCGGCGGCACCACCTCCTATCGCGAGGTGGAAGAGACGGACCTCGTCATCCTCTGGGGGAGCAACGCCCGGGAGGCGCATCCGATCTTCTTCCATCACGTCCTCAAGGCGATCCATCGCGGGGCGCGGCTCTACGCCGTGGACCCCCGCAAGACGACCTCCGCCCAGTGGGCGGTCCCCGGCACCGGGCACCTGCCGCTATACGTCGGCACGGACATCCCGCTGGCCAACGCCATCGCCCGCGAGATCCTCGCGGCGGGGCTGGAGAACCGGAGCTTCATCGAGAACGCCACCAGCGGCTTCGAGGAATACCGCCGCTCCGTCGAGCCCTGGACCCTGGAGCGGGCCGAATTGATCACCGGGGTGCCGGCGGAGCAGATCCGCGAGCTGGCCCATGCCTACGCCCGGGCCGACCGCGCCGTGCTCTGCTGGACCCTCGGCATCACCGAGCACCACAACGCGGTGGACAACGTCCGCGCGCTGATCAATCTCAGCCTGCTCACCGGCCACGTGGGGCGCTACGGCTCCGGGGTCTGCCCCCTGCGCGGCCAGAACAACGTCCAGGGGGGCGGCGACATGGGGGCCCTCCCCGACCGCCTGCCCGGTTTCCAGCACGTGGAGAACGACGCGCTGCGCGCCAAGTTCGAGCGCGTCTGGGGGGTGGCGATCCCGCCGAAAGGAGGCTGGCACCTCTCCGGGATGTTCGAGGCCATGGAGCATGGCGAGATGACCGCCCTCTACGTGATCGGCGAGAACCCGGCCAACTCCGAGGCGGACCAGCACCGCACCGTCCGCCTGCTGAGCGGCCTCGAGACCCTGGTGGTGCAGGACATGCTCCTCACCGCCACCGCCGAGCTGGCCGACGTGGTGCTGCCGGCCGCCGCCGGATGGTGCGAGTCCGAGGGGACGGTCACCAACAGCGAACGCCGGGTCCAGCGGGTGCGCCAGGCCCTGCCGCCGCCTCCCGGCGTGCGCGACGACGTCGAGATCCTCTGCGACCTTGCCCGCCGCATGGGGCACGACCTCGGGAATCCCACGGCCGAGGAGCTGTGGAACGAGCTGCGCGCCCTCTCGCCCGCCCACGCCGGCATGTCCTGGACGAGGCTGGAGGCGGAGGACGGGCTCCAGTGGCCCTGCTACGACGAGTCTCACCCGGGCGAGCTCTACCTGCATGGGCGGCTCTGGGCGCGGCCGGTGATCGGCCCGCGGGCACCGTTCAAGGCCGTGGAGCACGATCCGCCGGTCGACGAGCTCACCGACGAGTTCCCCATCCGCCTGACCACCGGCCGGCACCTCGACTCGTACAACACGGGCGTCCAGACCGGCCTCTTCGCCTCGCCGATGCGCAAGGGCGGCACCGTCGACCTCCATCCCGAGGACGGCTGGCGCCTGGGGGTGGCCGAGGGGGATCGCGTGCGCGTGACCTCGCGCCGCGGCTCCGTGGTCGCTCCCGTGCGCTTCGACTCCGGGCTGCGGCCGGGGCTCGCCTTCATGACCCTCCACTACCCCGACCAGGTCGCCACCAATGAGCTGACGATCGACGCCGTCGATCCCGGCTCCGGCACCTCGGAGTTCAAGGCCACGGCGGTGCGCATCGAGCCGGTGGAGAACGCTCAACTGGCCGGGAAACAGGAGACGCATGGATCTGCACTTCACCGCCCACGAGCCTGATCCGGAGGAGATGGAGGCGGTCGACCGCCTCCTCTCCGGTCTCCCCCTGAACGGCCACCGCCGGCAGTACCTCCTCCCGGTGCTGCACGCCATTCAGGACCGCAAGGGGTGGATCAGCCCCGGGGCGCTCAACTATGCCTGCCAGCGGCTGGAGGTGCCGCCGGCCGAGGCCTTCGGCGTGGCGGACTTCTACGCCCTGTTCCAGACCCGACCCCATCCGCCGGTCACCGTCCACGTCTGCGACGACATCGCCTGCCACGCGCGCGGCGCCGAGGCGCTCTGCGCGGAGGTGAGGACGGCCCTCGGTCCCGAGGGGGAGAGCCGGGACGGCCACGCCACCTGGCACCGCAGCCCCTGCCTCGGCCTCTGCGAGCGGGCTCCCGCGGCGCTGGTGGTGGCGGCCGGCGATCCGCCCCGCGATCAGGCCCTGGCCCCGGCCACGGGCGGCGACGTCCTCTCCGCCGCCGTGGGGGTCGCCATCCCCCAGCCGGACCTCGCCGCTTCGGTCCCCCAGATCGGCCAGCCCGGATTGAAGCTGCTGGCCCGGGTCGGCCGGATCGATCCCACGAGCCTGGACGACTACCGGGCCGCGGGCGGGTTCCTCGCCCTGCGCCGCGCCTTCGAGATGGGCCCGGCGGCGGTGGTGCGGGAGGTGGTCGAGTCCAAGCTGGTGGGGCGCGGCGGCGCCGCCTTCCCCACCGGGATCAAATGGCAGGGGGCCCGCTCGGCCGCGTTGCCGCGCTACCTCGTCTGCAACGCCGACGAGTCCGAGCCCGGCACCTTCAAGGATCGGGTGCTGATGGAGAACGATCCCTTCGCGCTGATCGAGGCGATGACCATCGCCGGCTTCGCCACCGGCTGCGAAAAAGGTTTCCTTTATCTCCGCGGCGAGTATCCGCTGGCCCTGGCGCGCATCGAGAACGCCCTCCAGCGCTGCCGCGAGCGCGGCTTTCTGGGCGAGGACATCCTGGGGGACGGCGTCCGCTTCGACATCGAGCTGCGGCGCGGGGCCGGGGCCTACATCTGTGGAGAAGAGACGGCGCTGATGAATTCCCTGGAGGGGCGCCGCGGCGAGCCGCGCAACAAGCCGCCGTTTCCCACCGAGGCGGGCCTTTTCGGACAGCCCACCGTGATCAACAACGTCGAGACCCTGGTCAACGTCCTCCCCATCGTGATCGAAGGGGGGAAGGCGTTCGCCGCCATCGGCACCGAGCGCTCGACCGGCCCCAAGCTCTTCTGCGTCTCGGGCCACGTGAAGCGCCCCGGGGTCTACGAGGCCCCGTTCGGGATCACCTTGGGCGAGCTGATCGATCTGGCCGGCGGTTTTGGCGGAACCGGGCGCATCCAGGCCATCCTGCTGGGCGGCGCGGCCGGCGCCTTCGTGACCCCGGACCACCTCGACGCCCCGCTCACCTTCGAGGGGACGCGCGCCATCGGCGCCACCCTCGGCTCGGCCGTGGTGATGCCGTTCGACGACACCGTCGATCTGCGGCAGATCCTGCGGCGGATCGCTCAGTTTTTCCGCGACGAATCGTGCGGGCAGTGCGTCCCCTGCCGCGTGGGCACCGTGCGCCAGGAGGAGCTGCTGCACCGGCTCGCCACGGACCGGCCGCTGGGCTCGCTCGCGGCGGAGCTCGCCCTGCTCAAGGAGCTGGGGCAGGCGATGCGCGACGCCTCCATCTGCGGCCTCGGCCAGACCGCCTCGGGGGCGATCGAATCGGCCCTCGCCCGGCTTCCTATTTATCAGGAAAAAACCTTATGACCTTCCAGGATGCTCCCGACGCCAAGATCCCCGTTCCCCGCGGCCCGGTACCGGTGGTGCCGCCCCCCCGGCCGCGCCGCGCGGTGGAGCTGACCATCGACGGCCAGAGCGTGGCCGTGCCCGAGGGGGCGACCCTGCTCGAGGCCGCGCGCCAGATCGGGATCGACACTCCGACCCTCTGCTTCCTGGAGAACCTGACGCCGGTCAACGTCTGCCGGATCTGCGTGGTGGAGGTGGAGGGATCGCGCACGCTGGTCCCCGCCTGCTCGCGCAAGGCCGAGCCGGGGATGGTGGTCCATACCGATTCCGAGCGCGTGCGCCTGAGCCGGCGGATGGTGCTGGAGCTGCTGGGCTCCTCCGTGGACCTCTCGACCGCGCCGCAGATCGCGGGCTACATGGAGCGCTACGACGCCCACCCCGAGCGCTTCGGCCCGCCGGCCCCCCCGGCCCGGGACCACGAACGGGACCTCGCCCGCCCCGGCCACCACCCTGCTCCTCATAACGGCCAAACGGCCACGGGGGGCCAGCCGGTGAAGGTGGACAACGAGCTCTACGTCCGCGACTATTCGAAGTGCATCCTCTGCTACAAGTGCGTGGAGGCCTGCGGCACGGACGCGCAGAACACTTTCGCCATCGCCCTGGCCGGCCGCGGCTTCGAGGCCCGCATCTCCACGGAATACGACGTCCCTCTGCCCGACTCGGCCTGCGTCTACTGTGGCAACTGCATCGGCGTCTGCCCCACCGGCGCCCTGATGTTCAAGAGCGAATTCGACCTCCGCCAGGCCGAAGCCTGGGACGAATCCCGCCAGACCGCCACCGACACCATCTGCCCCTACTGCGGAGTCGGCTGCACCCTCACCGTCCACGTGCAGGACGAGAAGATCGTCAAGGTTACGTCACCGATCGACCACGATGTCACCAACGGGCATTTGTGCATCAAGGGGCGGTTCGGGTGGGAGTTTGTGAACCGGCGGGAGTAGACATCACTCCGTAATCAGATCGAAGATCCGCCCGCTCGCCAGAGCGGGCTTCTCGCGGAGCATCACGATGTGCTCCGGCTCCGCCATGAACCAGACCAGCGTGTTCCAGGCGACGGCTCCGAAAGTCTTTTTGAACGCCGGCTCGTCGCGGTCCCGGTAGGCCGTCAAAAAAGCGATCCGTTCTGGCGGGACCTTCGCGTCTTTCGCGATTTCCATCAGAGCCTGTTTCCGGCTTTCCGAGATCGGACCGTCCGTCGCCACGACCTCCACGAAGACGAGCAGCTCCCGGCCGGGCTCCAGGTCGAAAAGAATGATGTCGGGAAGCAGCTTCGCCCGGTCGATCTTCAGGCCGATGCTGGCGATCTGGTGCTCTTCCTGGACGACGATCTTGTCCCCGCTCTCGCTCAAGAGGAGGACGGCGGGCCGGTAGAGGAACGCCGGAGCGAAGACCTCGACGACGGCCTTGGAGATCACGGAGCTCGGCCCCGGCGCGAGCTGACGCACGGTCCGGTTGGGAAAGACCACCTCCAGCCGGTCCTTGACGGAAGCCGCGCCCTGGCGGAGCAACTCGATGCGCACGAGGGCGAGTGGATCGAGGTGCTCGTGCTGCCAGAGCGCGATCGCCGCCGCTAGGGGCTCGCCTTGTAAAGCGGGAGCGAACAGTGCCGCGAAATCATTGCGCAGGGCATACCGCGGCTTTCCGGAGGTGGTGGCCACGCCGGGCCTCTGGACGACCGCTCCCACGCGGACGAGGCCGTCCCGCAGCGTCTCGTCCCGGATCGGCTCGCGCGTGGTGTCCGCGTACCAGCGCTCTCCGATCGGCTTGAACCCGGGCTTCCAGGCGTGGTCGCTGTACGAGAGGCGCTCCGCTTCCTCCTGGAGCTCCGCCTGGGCGTCGCTCATGCCATAGACGTGCTTGGGGCCCAGCCAGCGGCCGAGCCGCTCCACGGCCCCGGCATACAGCATCACGAAGACGACGCGAGCCGCCATCTCGCGCGTGAAGTAGGGCCGGTTGGGGGTGCCTTCGGGAAAGATTGCCGTCAGTCTCTCCTTGATCTCGGAGACCTCCGGCAGATTAGGCAGCGACATCTTTTTGATCTCGCATGTATAGATCGCGGATGTGATCCTGCAGGGCCTCACGGGTGGCGCCGGCCTCCAGAAGCCTTTCCAGACGGCGGGCCGCCGCGGGTGATGGCAGGGGCAGCGCTTCGAGCTCGGTCGCGGAGACCGCCACGCTTCCACTGATGCAGCGGAACGCGGCGTCCACGATGTCGCTGTTGAGAATCGCCGCGATCACCCC
The DNA here is from genome assembly GCA_025937035.1 of Thermoanaerobaculia bacterium. GTDB lineage: Bacteria > Acidobacteriota > Thermoanaerobaculia > Multivoradales > UBA5704 > DATARR01. The sequence continues at coordinate 6,805 of JAICSG010000021.1, forward strand.
CAGGGAGACCGGGGGGTTTTCGATCACCGGCCGCACCATGTTCAGATGATTTTCCACCGACACGGCACCGAGCTTCCGGAGCAGCCGGGCGGGAAGCTCGGCGGCGAGGAGCCTTCTGCGTTGCTCTTTGGCGGTCGTCCTCTGCACCAGCACGCAAGGCTCGTCGATCAAGAGCCACTCCTGGCCCTTCTTCGGTTTCAGATACGGCTTGTGATTCTTTTTCTCCGTCCGGTACTGGAACCGCCCGTCCGAGGTGATGCACTCGGCCCAGAGGATGGGAACCGAGCCGGCGACCGGATGGACGTGGAGCTGCGGCTTGTGACGATTCCACACCAGGGGTCCCGTCGAGACCTTGTAGCCGTAATCCGATAGACGATGCGGCATGTGGCGCAGGCGCTCGATCAGGTCCGCCTGATGATCGTCCCTGGGGATCAGCCAGGGCTCGGTCGGCTGGCAGGGCAGTGAAAGAGATCCGACGGGGCTCACCTCGAGGGCCGTCTCGCTCTGCAGGGAGATGACGTGGACGTCCGCCCGCCGGCCTTCATCACCTTTTTTATAAGCGGCGAGCAAGGTCTCCTGCAGGACGCCGGAGAAGACGCCTTTCCGGCTGGTGACGAGGTCAATGGCCACCGGTGGAGCCTCTTGCGCCATGAGCCTGCGCAGCTCTTTGAAGTACCGGCCGCCGAGAAATCCCGTGGGCGTCACATAGGCGATGACGCCCCCGGGCCGGGCCCAGCGGGCGCCCAGGTCCATGAACAGACCGTAGACGTTGGCGTGGCCATGGAGGCTGCGCCGGTAGCGGTCCCGGATCTCGGGCTCCAGCGTGACGCGGCCGTAGGGGGGGTTTCCGATCACGAGATCGAATCGCTCCTCGGGCTCCTCGGCGAGCGCATCGCAGACCGTGACGACCCGGGGCAGCCTTCTTCCGGCGGCGCGGCACAGATCGATCAGAGCCGACTCCAGCACCACCTGGGACGTCCACGCGCCGAACGGATCGAGCTCGAATCCCCGGACGTGTGTGGCGATGTGATTCAGGGCCGCCGCCGGTCGCTTGCGGTCGAGAGACGAGAGGATCTTGAGAGCGACCGGCGTCAGGAATGCGCCCCCGCCGCACCCCGGATCCAGGACATGGGCCCGGGTCCAATCCACTCCCGCCGCGGAGGCGAGGTCCAACAGCCGGTGGGTCAGCGCTGGAGGGGTGTAGAAGACGCCGTGCCGGGCGCGAAACTCGGCGGGGAGCAGCGCCGTGTAGACCTCGCCGATCTTGAATCCGGCCGAGACCGGCTCGTCCCGCGCCACCACCTCCCCAATCTCCTCGGCCAGGGTTAGGGCTCGTGGGTCAACGGCCGGCCCGGGCTGATCCCACTCCAGCGCGGGGAGGGGCCAGCGCTCCTGATCTTCCTGAAGATGAGTCCAATACGCATCGATGGCATGACGGGTGACCGCGCAGGCGAACAGGTACCCGTGCTCCCGCGCGATCGCCTTGAGCTGGTGCAGGGCCCGGCGGAAGGCCTCGGCTCCGCCGTCGACAGGCAGGCGCGAGACAGGCGAGGCGCGGCGCCGGTGTGCTACACCCATGCTTCCTTCAGATCCAAACGGTATCCTCAGTTGATTCCAGGCGGCCTCTTCGGAGATCACAGGATAGCCCCCTCCAACCCGATGACACAAGCGGAAGCTTAGGGCGTAATTTTGGCGTAAGTCAAGGCGTCCCTGCCTCGCCCCTCTCTTCCCACGATTCACCGTTGCGCGGGGCCCGCGGCCCCCACCCATCCGCCGCCGGGAAATTTGGGAGGGCGGTCTCCGCCCTTCAAGATCCCCGGTCAGGATCTCGCGGGGCGATCACCGCCCTCCGAGATCCCGGACAAAAGTCTCGTTGGGCCATCGCCGCCCTCTGAGATCCTGGAAAAAGATCTCGGTGGGCCGCGGCTGCCCTCCGAGATCCTGAATGAGAATCTCGCAGGGCGGCCGCCGCCCTGCGAGATCACGGACGAAGATCTGGGAGGGCGGCGATGGCCCAACGAGATTCCGCATCAGAATTTGGGAGGGCGGAGGCTGCCCCTCGAGCCCTGGGAGCGTGGGATCAAAGGGCGGAAGCGGCCCCGCGGTCGAGGGAGCCGCGCGAAACGAGGGGAGCGGCGGCCTACTCGGGGGCCGCTACCGCGTCCGGCTCGTCAGGCGTCTCGAAGTGGGGCTTGGGAGGAGCTTCACCCTTGGCGAGGGGCCGTGCCTTCATGCCGAAGGCGGCGAGGCGCGGACCTTTCGCGGTGTAGATCGCCCGCAGGGAGTGGCGGACTCGCATGGCGAGCTCCTTGCCCTGGGCTCTGTCCTGCGCGAGCGTCTGCGTGGCGGCCTGGCGCTCGGCCTCGAGGCGCAGCCGGTAGGCCGCTGTCTCCTTCGCGTGCTCCAGGACGATCCGCAGCGCCTCCAGATTCCGGGCGAGCACAGGATCGTCGGCCGCATGAACGCTCGCGTTGGCGATCAGTTTCTCCCAGTCCGTCAAAGAATCCGCAAGAGCAACCTTCGGCATATCGATCCTTTCGCGATCCAGGCGACAAAGCGTTCAAATAGTACACGAGGAAGTCTTTGACGTCACCTCCGCCGGACACAAATCGGGGCACCCCCGTCCAGGGGTGCCCCCAAATCAAAGACCGATGTCAGGCCGCCATCAGTTGCAGGTGTTGACCCCCACGGGCCAGGTGGTGGTGTATTCCGGGTTGGCGGGGTAGGCCTTGATGAGGGTCGTGGGCTCGAAGCCGGTGGGCGGGGAGCTCGGCGACAGGATCGCCCGCACGCCGATCCGGCGCTGGGAGAAGTATCCGGTCACGATGTTGTCGCAGTAGTCGTGGGCGCCGGCGCCCGGGAAGTAGTTCTCGATCACCAGGGACGTCAGCTCGCAGGGCTGATAGTACCCGTCGCCACTGGGGGAGCTGCTGGAGAAGTCCGGGAAGTCGTTGTCCGGGAGATAGGCCACGTCGAAGCTCTGCACCTGGAGGTCCGACCAGGGGTTGACGGCATAGCTGATCTGCTTGAGCCGCTGGGCCGTGGCCGAGATGTAGTAGTAGTCGTAATCCCAGGTGTCGAACTGGTTGTAGCAGGCGCCGATGCCATCGTCGATCTCGGTCTCCACGACCGGCAGGCTGAGCAGGTTGAAGACGCCGAGCGGATGGTCGTAGAGCGGCAGCACGTTCGAGATCGCGTCGTTGGACGGGTCGGCGTGGATCGACCCCGGCACGCGGAGGAGGATCGAGTAGAGCGTCGACTGCGAGGTCAGCGTGCCTTGCAGCGAGACCTGGCCGTTGAAGATCAGCGGCTTCGGCTGGCTCGGGGAGGAGGAGCCGCCGCCGAAGATCGACTCCAGGACCCCGATCACGGGGCCCAGCGCGCGCAGCCAGGAGGCGCCGCTCAGCGTTCTGCCAATCTGGCTGAGATACTGCCCCCACCAAGTGCCCGTGTTGGCGTCGCCGAGCTTCTTGTAGGTGTCCAGGGCGTCCGAGATCTGCTTGTACCGCTCGGCGGGCTTGGTGAAGGCAGTGACCGCGCCGTTGACGATGTGCTGGAAGCCGTTCGCGGAATTCGGCTGGTTGACCTCGACGATCTGGTTGAGGTCGATCGTCCCGGAGGCCACCAGGTTGGTGGTGTTGACGCCGGTGATGTCGAAGACCAGCGTCGGGTCGGTCTTGGAGGCCAGGCTGGGATCGTAGCCGGCGAGGTCGAAGTCGAGATAGGCCCACTGCTGCCAGGCGATCTTGCCGAGGACGATCTCGGCCCGGCTCGGGTTGTAGTCGGCCACCGTCAGGTTGGTGGCGTCGGAGAGGGTCATCAGGGCCGCCGTCTTGGCCGCCGTGGTCTGCTGGAAGTGGAGGCTGGCCGCGGCGTGGTCGAACGAGCTCGGCAGGGTGCTCCAATAGAAGAGGCGCAGGAGCCCCCGGTACTTGTTGTAGAGGATGAAGTAGGGCAGCGGAGTCGGCGAGAAGGAGGAGCCGAAGTCGCGGATCACCAGCACCCAACCCTGGGAGGGGAGGATGTCCCGGTCCCCCGCGATGTTGAGGTCGGCGGCGGCGGGGCCGGTCGAGGCGTAGTAAGGGAGGAGGACGTTGACCGGAGACCCCAGGCTGCTCACATAGAGCGGATAGGTGGTGTTCACCGTCCAGTCCCAACTCGGGTTCCGGTTGGGATCGCCGGACAGCATCGCCGACCGGTTGACGTTGATGGCGCCGGCCGGTCCGATGAGCAGGACGGTCAGCAAGGACATGGAGGTGATGAGGGTCCTCATGGAAATTTTCATGACATAGATCCCCTTTCGCGATAAACAAAATTTAATGTAGGGGAACCTTGAGGATTCGTCAAGAGGGGGGCGGGAGAAAGTTGAAAATCGTCACCTCTGGTCTAGAACCCGGAGCCTCGATGCCGTTTCCTCCCCGTTTCGCCGGATCTCCCCGGGTCCTCCAGGGCAGCTTCCAGGGCCGCCCGAGCAAGGGGGGCCGGTAGGAATCAGAAGCTCAAAAAGGAGCTTCGGCATGTCCCTGCCGCTGCTCGGGAACCGGAGGAAAGGGACCTCAGGGACTCCAGGGACCGCAGGGACATCAGGGACAAGAGGGATCCAGGATCGGTGTTTTTTCTTGTCCCTGGCGTCCCTGCTGTCCCTCATGTCCCTTGTGTGGCTTTACCAGGCTTCTAGCATCCTCTCAGGACGCAGTAGGGGCAGGCCCCGACCCACACGAGCTGGCAGCAGTCCGCGGGGATGAAGGGGCAGTTGTCGGTGGCCCCGGTCTTCAAGGCAGGGGATGCCGTCGGGCTCAGGGTCGCGGAGCGCGCTCCCACGGCCGCCGTCAGGAGGAGCATCGCGAGGGTCATCCCGAGCTTCTTATTCATGGATGTCTCCTTTCGTGGCGGAAGACGCGGGCCGGAGGTCAGGGGCACTCCATAACGCAGATTCGGCAGTCGCCTTCCTTCGTGAACCTGCAGCAGTCCGCGGGGATGAAGGGGCAGTTATCGGCGGTCCCCGTCTTCAAGACGGGGGATGTCGCCGGGCTCAGGGTCGCGGAGCGCGCTCCCACGGCCGCCAGGAGGAGCATCGCGAGGGTCATTCCGAGCTTCTTAGTCATTGGATGTCTCCTTTCCCAAGAGATGCGGTGGGCCGGGGTTAGGGGCACTCCTTGGTGCAGAGGGGGCAGTCGTGGAACACCCTGAACTCGCAGCAGTCCGACGGGATGAAGGGGCAGTCGGCGGCGGCCCCGGTCTTCAGGGCGGGGGACGCCGTCGGGCTCAGGGTCGCGGAGCGCGCTCCCACCACGGCCGTCAGGAGGATCATCGCGAGGGTCATTCCGAGCTTCTTAGTCATTGGATGTCTCCTTTCGCAAGCATGCAGAAGCATGCATAGAGTTATACGTTCCGGAGCCCGCGACCGTCACACCTGAAACCCCGTTCCGGCGTACCCTGTAATAAAGGCCGAGGAGGGACGTATCCATGGGCGAAGGAGAAAGGAGGGCAGGAGGCGTGCAAGCCGCAGCCTATGACAGACCGCTCGAAAGCCCCCCGGGCGCCCTGGAAGCGCTGTTCCGGGAGCATCACGGGGCGGTATACCGCGCGGCGTACCGGATCACCGGCAACGCCATGGACGCGGAGGACGTGTTGCAGACCGTTTTCACCCGTCTACTGCGGCGAGAGGAGCAGCCGGATCTTTCGGAGAGCGCAGGGAGCTACCTCCACCGCGCGGCCGTCAACGCCGCGCTCGACCTGATGCGCCGCCGCAAGCGGAGCCGCAAGGTCGATCTCGAGGAGGTTGGAGAGGACCTGGTGGATACCACCGATCCGGGTCCCGAACGGACCCAGGGGAGCCGGGAGCTCAAGGCCCGGCTGCGCGAGGCGATGTCCCGCCTCTCCCCCCGCCAGGCCGAGATCTTCACCCTCCGCTATCTCGAGGGGATGGGCAACCTGGAGATCGCCAAGACGATCGGCGCGTCCCAGACCTCGATCGCCGTCTTACTGCATCGCGCGCGCCACCGGCTTCAGAAGGAGCTGGGGTCGCTGCAAGGAGAAGCGTCATGAGCCTGTTCGACAAGAAGAATTCCGATCTCCTCGACGAGGCGGTCCATCAGGTGGCCGGCGAGCCGATCGACCCGCGAGAGGTCGAGGCCGCGGCGGCCCGCGTCTGGGCCCGTCTCTCTCAGGAAGGCGCCGCGAGCGTATCCGCCCCCACGCTGGAGGCCACCGCTCCCGCCGCCGGCAGCCTGCACGGCTGCGACGATTTCCGGTCCCTGATCCCCGCCTATCTGCGGGGTGAGCTGTCCCCGGCGCGCGCGCTGCTCGTCGAGGACCATACGCGGAGCTGCGTCCCCTGCCGCCGGGCGCTCCGCGAGGCCCGCGAGGGCAAGGCCACCCCGAGCCACACCCCCAGGAAGGCCGCCAATTCCAACCTCCGTCCGGTCTGGATGAGCCTGGCCGCGATCCTGGCGATCGCCCTCGGCTTCGGCCTGGTGACGCTGATCCAGGACAGGATGGCGGGCGGCACCAGGATGGCCCGCATCGAGTCGGTCGAGGGGACCCTCTACCGGGTGGCCGGCGACTCCAGCCGGATGATCCGTCCCGGCGAAACGATCGATGAGGGGGAGGAGGTCCGCACCGCCAAGGGGTCGACCGCCCAGGTGCGGATGGCTGACGGCTCGCTGATCGAGATGAGCGAGCGGGCTGGCTTCTCGCTCGACGCCAGCCGTAAGGGGAACACCATCCAGCTCGAGCGCGGGCGCATCATCGTGCGCGCCGCCAAGCAGCACGACCGCCATCTGTTCGTCGCCACCCGCGACGCCCAGGTCTCGGTGGTGGGCACCATCTTCGCCGTCAACAGCGGCACCAAGGGGTCCCGCGTCTCGGTGATCGAGGGTGAGGTGCACGTGCAGCAGGGCGCCAAGCTGGCCGTGCTCCACCCCGGCGACCAGGTGACCACGCACGCCAGCGTCGAGCGGGTGCCGGTGAAGGACGAGGTGGCCTGGAGCCGCAACGCCAAGGAGTACGACCAGCTCCTGGCCGAGCTGACCGCTCTGGGCAAGGAGATCGATTCCCGCGTGGCCCGTCCGGGCCTGCGCTATTCGACCCGGCTGCTGGATCTCGCCCCCGAGGGGACGACGATCTGGATCGCCCTGCCCAATCTCTCGAAGAGCCTCGCCGAGACCCAGAAGATCCTCGACGAGAAGATCAGCGAGAGCCCGTCGCTGGCCCAGTGGTGGACCGGCGTGCTGCGCTCGACCGACAGCGAGCAGAAGTTCCACGAGATGATCGAGAAGCTCGGCGCCCTGGGAGCCAACCTGGGTGACGAGGTGGCGGTGGCGATCAACCCCGGCCAGGGTGACAAGGGCGAGCCGGTGCTGCTGGCCGAGGTGACCAACGAGGCCTCGTTCCGCGCCACGGTCCAGCAGGAGCTCAGCAGCAGCAATCACGGGGACAAGGTGGTCTTCGTGGACGATCCGGCGACGGCGCCCGCCTCCGGGGAGGCCATGCTGCTCTGGATCCACGACGGCCTGATGGTGGCCTCGCCGAGCGGGGACGAGCTCCGCAAGGTGGCGGCGATCGTCAATGGTGGGTCCAATCCGTTCAAGTCGAGCGCCTTCTACGGGCGGATCGCCCAGGACTATCAGGCCGGCGCCGGCTGGCTGTTCGCGGCCGACCTCCACACGCTGATCGCCAAGGGGGAGGCGCGGAAGACCCCCGAGGATCAGCAGACGGCCGAGAAGCTGGGCATCCTCGATCTCGACCAGTTCATCATCGACCGCCGCGAGGTCGACGGCCGGGCCGAGACCCGCGCCGCCCTCACCTTCGACCAGGCCCGCCGCGGGATCGCCTCCTGGCTGGCCGCGCCGGCGCCGATGGGCTCCCTGAGCTTCTTCTCGCCGGACGCGAACTTTGTCTCGGCTTTCGTCGTAAAGAGCCCTGTGAGCATCCTGGACGAAATGCTGTCGATCAAGCCCGAGCTGGCCCAGGAGCTGGCCGATGCCCAGGCCAAGCACGGCTTCGACCTTCGCAACGATCTCGTGGCGCCGCTGGGCGGTGAGGTCGCCATGGGGGTGGACGGGCCGCTGCTGCCGACCCCGTCCTGGAAGCTGGTGGCCGAGGTGTATGACACCGCGCGCCTCCAGCAGACCTTCCAGAAGGCGGTCGGGCAGATCGACGCCGAGCTGCGGGCCAACGGCAAGCCGGGGCTCCAGATCACCTCGCAGACGGCCGGCGGCCGGACCTACTACTCGATCGTCTCCGGCGACGGCTCGTCCCACGCCAGTTACCTGTTCGAGGACGGCTACATGATCGCCGGCCCGAGCGTGGCGCTGCTGGAGCAGGCGATTCAGCTCCGGAGCTCCGGGGTGACCCTCGCCACCACGGCCAAATTCCGCGACCTGCTGGGTCCGGACGGCCAGGTGAACGTCTCCGCCCTGGTCTACACCAACATCGCGCCCATCGCGCAGTCGGCCTCGAAGGTGCTCCC
>JAICSG010000493.1 GCA_025937035.1 Thermoanaerobaculia bacterium
AGCGCAGCAGCGACTCCGCGCAGGCCCAGAGGAGGAAGATCTCGATCCCGGAGACCGCCACGAAGGCGAGCCCGGCGGACGCCAGGGAGGTCGCCGGAAGCCCCGGGAGCATCGAGGCCAGGGCGGCGCAGGAGAGGACGGCGGCGTTGACGACGCCGACCCGGGCCCGCAGGGCGAGGGCCGTGAACAGGGCCGCCAGGCCGAGGAGCGTCAGCAGGCCGCGAAAGAACAGGCCGACCATCTGGAGGGTCGCTCCCTCGGCGTTGGCCAGCCGCGCCGGGGTCAGGGCTCCCGGCCTGCGCTGGAGGAGCCCCTGCTGGGGAGCGGCGGTGCCGAACAGGAATTGCGGGCGCGGGCCGCCGCGGAGCTCATAAGCCACGCGCGGCAGATTGGAGATCCGGTCGCTCTGCTTGGCGCCGAGTCTCTCCCCGGGAGCCAGGAGCTGAGGCGCCATGGCATCGGCCAGAGGGTACTCGGGAGCGAAGAAGTTGGCCGGCGAGTAGAGCCGCAGGAGGTCGCGGGCCCACCAGGTGACGGATTCCGGCTGGCCGTTCAAGGCGAAGATCCCCGCCAGGCCCAGCGGAGGGGCGCCCGGGGCCTCCTGCCCGCCGTGGATCGCCAGGACACAGATGGCGCTGCGGGTGGCGAGGAGCCACGCCGTGCCGTCGTCGCCGAGCGGCCGGTACGGCTCAAACTGCTGAGCGTTGCGGGTGATGAGGAAGAGCCCGGGCTCTCCGGGCTCCAGGAGAATGCCCGCCCGCGCGGCCATCTCCCGGTACCGGTTCCGGTAGACCGACCCGGCCAGCGGCTCGCCCATCCGCCACTCGGGCAGGAAGGTCTCCGCCAGGGCGATCCCCGCCATCAGGGCGAGGAGCCCCAGGACGGCCCCGAGCAGCAGATTCCGGCGGGTGTTGACGCTGGGGCTCATCTCTTCGTGAATACGCGAATCGGCCGACAGGGTTCTGGCAACGGGCTCCTGGGCATCCTAACGCCAAACGCGGACAAACACGGACTCACACGGACCTTTCACGGACGAGGAAGCCCGTGCTCGTCCCTGTCAGTCCGTGCTCGTCCGGGTCGGTCCTTCAAAGCAGCGGCGAGAGCCACCGCGCCACCCGGTCCCTCAGCTTCTCGGCCCAGGGGCGCCGGCGCCACTCTTCCAGGCGGATCTCGGTGGCGTTCTCCAGGTCGGCCAGGAAGGCCTTCTCCATCACCGCGGCGGTGGGCTCGTCCCGCATCAGCAGGTCGCACTCGGCGTTGAAGACGAAGGAGCGGAAGTCGAGGTTGGTCGAGCCCACCATCGAGACCAGGCCGTCGGCCACCAGGGTCTTGGCGTGTAGGATGGAGGGCTGGTACTCGAAGATCCTCACCCCCTGCTTGAGCAGCGCCCCGTAGTAGCCGTGGCCGGCGTGGCGGGCGACCGGCACGTCCGACTGGCCCGGCAGCAGGAGGCGGACGTCCACCCCCCGGGCCGCCGCCTCGCCCAGGGTCTCGACCGCCCGGTGGCCGGGGGCGAAATAGGCGTTGGTGATCCAGAGCGAGCGCCGCGCCGCCGCCGCGACGGCGGCCATCACCGCCGCGGACTCCGCCTGCCCCCGCTGGGGCCGGGAGTCGAGGACGAGCACGCGCGCCCCGGGCGCATCCACCGCCTCGCCAGGCAGCGGATCGATCTCGAAGCGCGAGCCCCCGGCGTGGATCCACCCCTCGGAGAAGACCACCGCCATCTCCCAGGCCGCCGGCCCGCGGACCCGCACGTGGGTGTCCCGCCAGGTGTCCTTCGGCTTGCGGCGGTGGCGCCAGGAGCCGTACTCCTCGCCGATGTTCATGCCGCCGGTGAAGGCCACCTCGCGGTCCACCACCAGGATCTTGCGGTGGTCCCGGAACGGCTGATACCAGAGGCGCTCGAACAGCGGGTGGAAGAGGAAGAATTCGATGCCGCCGTCCGCCATCTCCTTCCAGAATTCGGCGCTGGTCTCGTAGGAGCCCAGGGCGTCGGCGAGCACCCGCACCTTGACGCCCCGTTGCGCCGCCGCCAGGGTCTCGGTGAGGAAGCCGCGGCCGGTGGAGTCGTCCTTGAAGATGTAGGACTCCAGGAGGATCTCCTCGCGGGCGGCCCGCACCGCGTCCCGCATGGCGGCGAAGGCGGCGCGGCCGTCGAAGAAGACCTCCACCTCGTTGCCGCCGAGGAACGGCGCGCCGTCGATGCGCCGCAGCAGGATCTCGAAGCCGGGGTCGGCGATCCCCTCCGGCAGCTCCGTGGCGAGCCGCTCCACGTTGCCGATCCGGAGCTCGGGAGGCAGCACCCGGCCGGGCGCCGGGCGGAGGACGGGCTGGAAGCGCCGGAAGCGGTGCCGGCGATGGCGTTTCATGACGGATGAGTATGTCACCCCCGCTCCGCGATAGGATTCCCCCATGAAATACGCTCTCGGTCTTCTCTGCGCCCTGCTCCTGCTGTCCTCCGCCTCCGCCCAACTGCCACCCTCGATCACGGCTCCCCCGGCCGCCAAGGACCCCGCCGCCGTGGCGACCGAGCTGATCGACCGTCTCGCCAAGGGGGATTTCCAGGCGGCGACGAGCAACTTCGCCAACGTCATGCGAAACATGGCTCCTCCGGAGAAGCTCTCCGAGATCTGGACGTCGCTCCAGGCGCAGATGGGGCCCTACGAGCGGCGGACCGGCGTGCGGACCCAGAAACAGGACGCCTACGAGATGGTCCTGGTGACCACCGAATTCCAGCGCGACACGGTCGACTTCAAGGTCCTGGTCGACAGCGAGGGGATGATCGCGGGATTCTTCATCGCGGGGGTGAAGCCGAGACCGGGCACTGGCCCTGAGTACACGCCGCCCGCCTATGTCCACAAGGACGCCTTCCAGGAGCGCGAGGTGACCGTCGGCACGGGGGAGTGGGCGCTGCCCGGGACCCTCTCGATGCCGGTGGGAGCCGGCCCCTTCCCGGCCCTGGTGCTCGTCCACGGCTCGGGCCCGAACGACCGCGACGAGACGGTGGGGAAGGAGATGCCCTTCCGCGACCTCGCCTGGGGGCTGGCCTCGCGCGGCGTCGCCGTCCTCCGCTACGAGAAGCGGACCCGGGAGCACGGCTCCAAGCTCGCCGGGGTGAAGGATTTCACCGTCCAGCAGGAGACGGTGGACGACGCCCTCCTGGCCGCCGACCTGCTGCGCCACACCCAGGGGATCGATCCCAAGCGGGTCTTCGTCCTCGGCCACAGCCTGGGCGGCATGATGATCCCCCGCATCGGCCAGCGGGACCCGAAGCTGGCCGGCCTGATCGTGATGGCCGGCGCCGCCAGGCCGCTGGAGGACATTATTTTCGAACAGGTCTCCTACCTCGCCGCGGCGGACGGCAAGGTCACGGACGAGGAGAAGTCGCAGATCGAATCCCTGCGCGCCGAGGTGGCGAGGGTCAAGGCGCTCAAGCCGGGCGACACCGGCACCGCGCTCGGCGCCCCCGACTCCTACTGGCTCGACCTCCGCGGCTACAACCCGCCCGAGGCCGCGAAGATGTTGAAGACGCCGCTGCTGATCCTCCAGGGGGAGCGCGACTATCAGGTGACCCCGGACAACTTCCAGGCCTGGAAGAAGGGCCTCGCGGGCCGGCCCGGCGTGACCTTCAAGAGCTATCCCAAGCTCAACCACCTTTTCATCGAGGGAGAGGGGAAGAGCACCCCGGCGGACTACGAGAAGCCGGGCCACGTCGCCGAGGCGGTGATCGCGGACATCGCGGGGTGGATCAAGCGGTAGGGAGCGGGATCACCCCGCCAGCCAGCGGTAAACCTCGACATACTCCCTCCCCTGCACGTCCCACGAGAAATCGCGGGACATGCCGCGCGCCATCAGGTTTTCCCAGGTGGGGTGGTGGTGGTAGGTGTCGAGGGCGAGGTCGAGCGCCCATCCCAATCCCAGGGGCGTGAAGTGCTCGAAGACGAAGCCGGTGCCCTGGCCCGTGGTGGGATCGAAAGGCTCGACCGTATCGGCGAGGCCGCCGGTGCGGTGCACCACCGGCGGCGTGCCGTAGCGCAGGCTGTACATCTGATTGAGGCCGCAGGGCTCGAATTTCGAGGGCATGAGGAAGATATCCGCTCCGGCCTCGATCTGATGGGCGAGCTTCTCGTTATACCCCCGGTAGAACCAGGCCTTGCCGGGAAAGCGCCGCTCCAGC
>JAICSG010000626.1 GCA_025937035.1 Thermoanaerobaculia bacterium
GCAGGGCGCGCGCCTCGGCGTCGCGGCCGGAGCGCCGCAGGGCCAGGGCGCGCAGCCGCACCAGGCCGGGCGGCAGGCTGACGGGCTGGCCGGCGAGGGAGTCGGTGAGGGCCACCAGGTCGGCCCACCGCCGGCGCTCCGCCAGGGCCCGGGCGGCCTCCTCGGTCCGCTTGCGCAGCCCGGGCTGGGCCAGGGCGCCCGGCGTGCGCGCAACCTTGAGCAGGGTGGGCAGGCGCGCCAGCAGCCCCTCCGCGCGCTCGCGGTCCCAGGCCCCCGCCGGATCGCCCGGCGTGCCCGCCGGAGCCAGGGCGCAGCCGCCGGGCACCCGCAGCTCGCTCTCCCCGCGGCGGATCTTCAGGGTGCCGCCGAGCAGGCGGGCCTCGAAGCCGGCCGGCAGGGGGATGGCCCGCTGCGAGACCTCCGCGCAGGCCACGGCCGGCTCCTCCACGTCCGCCAGGCGGAGAGTCTTGCGGATCTGGAGGTCCTCCAGGAGCGCCGTCAGCAACGGCTGCTCGAAGATCTCGGAGCGCGGGACCGGCTGGAGCTGCCAGGCGGTGTGGAAGTAGCCGCGCGCCTCGGCCTGCTTGTCGTCCAGCACGGAGGTCTGCGCCAGGGCGTACCAGGCCGCGGCCTGGCGGGCTCCCAGATCGGCGAGCTGATGCAGGAATTCCTTGGCGTGCTGGTGGAAGCCGAGCAGCAGGAAGGCCTGGGCGGACTCCAGGAGCACCGCCTCGTGGGCCACGCCCACCGAGGCCGCCCGCTGATAGGCGACCGCCGTGGGCAGCTCCTCCAGCCGCAGGAACGCGGCGCGGGCCCGCAGCAGCTCCGCCAGCGGCACCCGGCCGGGCGAGGGGAATTCCTTCAGCAGCTCGTCGGCGCCCCGCAGGTCCATGCCGCCCAGGAGGCTCTGGGCCCACCAGAGCCGCGCCACCTGCCCCGCCACGCCCTGGGCGCGGGTCTCCGGCGGCGCCGCGGACGGCACGGCGCCCTCGGCCTGGGTGAGGGTCCGCCGCAGAGAGAGCAGGGAGCGCAGCCCGGTCATCTCCACGCCGCCGGCCGCCGCCTGTTTCGACGGCGGCGGCAGCACCCGGGGGAGGATCGCCACCGCCAGCGCCGCGGCCACGAGCGCGCCGCCGGCGAGCCCCAGGGACCAGGAGAAGGCCCGCCGGTCCCGGTTCAGCAGGGCGAGGTAGAGGCACAGGGCGCCGATCACGCCGGCCAGGATCAGCGCCCAGGCCGGGAGCGCGATGGAAAGGCTTCCGATCCGCAGCGGCGGCGGCGCGGACGGGCCGGCGGCCGCCTTCTCCTCCTCGGGCTCCCTGGCCGCCACCGGCTCGGCGGAGATCCGCAGCGAATCGATCTTCCAGGCGCCCTTCTCCTGGACCAGGCCGAGCACGAGCGAGTCGTCCACCCCCGAGGGGAAGCCGAGCGTGAAGACCGCCCCCCGGCTGGCGGTCCCCGCGGGAGAGGCCGCCAGCTCCCACTCCGCGCCGGCCGGCAAGCCCGCCCGCACCTCGATCTCCGCCAGCGCCGCCTCCCGGCCCAGCTTGCGCAGCGGCGACCCGCTCGCCAGGTGGTCCCACCAGGCGGCGGGCCCGCGGTCGAGATACTCGGCGGCGAGCGCCACCGCCTGCCGCTCGGCCTCGCTCAAGGGGCGGGGAGCGGCCTCGGACGGCGCGGCGAGGCCAAGCCGCGACAGAGCCAGAAGGAGGGCCAGCGCCAGCCCCAAGGAGACGGAGACGGAACGGTTCATCGGCGTACGGCCTCCTCGCGAAATACTTCTCAGGGGACGGACAACAGTATATGGTTATGGTACCCAGTCCATTTCGACTTGAAGCCTGAGGGACTCCTGGCGGTCTCTCAGGGTGATGAGGACGACGCGATGAAGAGGACCGCCCCGCTCCTGCTGGCCTGTCTTGTTGCGCTCGGCTGTGATCTGGCTCCGAAGCCGAAACCGTCCCCCTTGCTGACGGCGACGCCGGAGGCCATCACCCTGATTCAGGAGACCCAGGAGATCTGCGTCAAGGTCGCCAGGACCGGGGCCGAACGGGTGCGCGGCGCCGAGGATGAGCAGAAGCGCGCGCGCGAGGAGGCCCTGGAGGCCGCCAACCACGGCGGCGGCCTGAAGCCTCAGGACACGCCGGACCTCTCCGCCTCGGAGATTCTGGAGAAGTACCTGAACGACGAGGCGGCGCCGGAGCTCGCGGCCGTGGACCGCGCGGCCGGCCTGCTCCGCGATCTGATGCCGAAGGTGAAGGACGAGGCCCCGCCGGAGATCGCCCAGGCGATCCAATCCCTGCTCAACAGCGAGGAGCAGGTCTGCGCGCGCGCCCGCAATCCCCAACCCTCGCGGCTCCGTTACCAGGAGAGCCTCGACTACGCGGTCCACGACTACAACAACGCCGAGGCCAAGCTCCAGGCGGTCTACACCGTCACCGCGACCGATGCCCAGTACGCCACCAACAAGTACAACCCGCTCCTGGACGAGGCGCGGGCCGGCGCGGACCGGTCTACCGGCTCCGGCATGCGCCAGCTCTCGCCCGAGGAGCTCAAGAAGCAGCGCAAGGAGTGGGAGGCCACGCAGGCCTACCAGCAGGAGCAGCAGGCCCAGCACGACGCCGCGGTGGTCCGCTGGCGCCAGCGCGAGGAGGGCAAGGAGCCGGTCCTGGCGAAGGTCGGCTCGGCGCCCTCCCTGGCGGCGAAGGAGAATCTGTCGCCCGAGCAGCGGGCGCAGTCGATGCAGACCTGGTACGCCGGCTACACGGGCAAGGCCGGGCCGGCGCGCGCGGCCTTCGCCACCTACCTGAGCGTCCGGCGGGGCTCTCCGGAGAAGGTCACCCCCGCCTGCCAGGACCTGCTGAGCGCGACCACGGCCCTCGTCGACGATCCCACAGCCCTGGATCCTCCGGACCCCGCGGCGGCCAAGCTCCTCCACAAGGCCTACACCGAGCTTCAGGCCTGCGCCCAGGCCTGCGTCAGCGGCCTCGACGCCGAAGCCGCCTTCCGCCTCGCCAGCTATCAGGGAGCGATCAGCCAGGCCACGACGGCGCTGCAGGGTTATGGGATGACGCCGTAGGGATCAAAGAAAAGGGACGAAAGGGACAGCAGAGACTCCAGGGGCAAAAATCAGATCAAATCTTTCTTGTCCCTGGAGTCCCTGCTGTCCCTGAAAACCTCCCATTCCCAAAAACCCGCGATCTCACCAGCCTCACTCTCCTTTCAGGGTCCGCACCTCGTCCCGCAGACGCTCGGCCAGCCTTTTGCGGTCCCCCTCGGTCACCGGCTCCGGCGCGAAATCCACGCTCGCCTCGATGCGTTCCAGATGGAACAGGCCGAGGAGGTGGGGGGCCAGCGAGGTCTCCCCCCACCAAGCCACGGCCGGCGGATCGTAGCGCAGCGCGGGGGCGTGGACGGGCAGGCCGCGCCGGGCCGGCAGCGC
>JAICSG010000520.1 GCA_025937035.1 Thermoanaerobaculia bacterium
ATCCGGCGGCGGAGCGAGCCATCCTGCGCGGCTACTTCGACTCCCGGGCGGCGAGCGCCCCTCCCGCCTCCGCCCTCGCCTGTGGCTTCGCCTATCGCCATCTCAAGGAGCTCGTCAACGCCGGGCTCTACGAGGAGGCGGTGCCGAGCCGGGACCGGCGGGCGCGGATCTACCGCGAGCGCCACGGCCTCGATCTGGAGAAGCCGGTGCTGGAGGCCGGACGTCAGGTCCCGTTCAATCTCACGGGCGCCCTCTTCTTCTCGGGGATTCTGGAGCTCAACGGCCTCCGCCGTCCGGACAAGGCCGCCGAGGCCTTCGCGGCGTCGATCAAGGCAGGGGAGATCCTCCAGGAGAGCCAGAACCCCTTCGGGCTCCGCGACGGCGAGACCGAGGCGCTCCTGGCCCAAAGCCGCAGGCATCTGCCGATGGCCCTGGCGGCGGCGAAAGCGGAGCATCCGGCGCGTGGGATCGCGGTCCCCCGGGCGAGTCTGGCCAGCCGGCTCCGTTCCCGCCTCGCCCCGAAACGGCCCTTTCTGATCGCCGAGCGCTTCGTGGCCCCCGTGGCGCGGCTCTCCTCGATCGTGCTGCCGCTGGACGTGATCGCCCGCAGGCCGGTGGAGCGGCTGCGGGTCGTCCTCCTCGCGGAAGGGGGCCGCGACCACCGCGCCCTGACCCTGCCGCATCCGCGCCTTTCGCCGGAGGATTCGCTGCGCCTGGAATTCGCGCCGTTCGCGGCCCCCGCGGGCACCCCCTTCCTGCTCGGCGTCCTCGATCTTTCCGGGGCGGCTGAAGCCCCGGTCGCGGCCGATCTCCGGGCTCTCCGCGCCGCCGCCGGGGGCCGGGTGCCGATCGTGCTGAGCTGCCGGGGGGAGGGGGCACGGACGGCCATGGACGGGCTCACGGACGAGCACGCGATGACGGCGCTTCGGATTGGGGTGTCTGGCGCTTCTGGAATCCGCGCGGCCTATGGGCTGGACGCGTTCTGGTGCGATGCCCATGGCCTTTATCTGCGGGGGTGGGCTCACGCCTATGAGCACCCGGTGCGGGCGCTGCGGATCGAATCCGCGGGGCGCTCGGCCCGCGTGGACACCTTCACCGAACGGCCCGATCTTCTCTCCCACTATCCTGGGCATGAACATGTCCGAAACGCCGGCTTCGCGGTCTATCTCGACTGCCCTCCGGGCCATGCGGTCCACCTGACCCTGGAGACGGACGGCGGTCTGGCGAGCTTTCCGCTCCCTCTGCCGGAAGGCCCGCTGCCCCCCTGGCCCGCTCCGGACGACGAGGAGGGGGACATCTCGCCCATGCTGCGGCGCTTCGTGGAGCTCGCCAACGCCCGCGGCGGCCGGGTTCTTCAGGTCGGGGCGCGCACTCCGCCCAGCCTCGTGGGGATGCCGCCGCGCCCGCTGCTGCGCGGCCCCGTGATCGGGCTCGACATCCACCCCGGGCACTGCGTCGACCTGGTGGGCGACGCCCACTTCCTGAGCCGCTTTCTGCGCCCGGGCTCGGTCGACGCCGTGGTCTCCGGCTCGGTGATCGAGCACCTCCAGGCGCCGTGGCTCTTCGCGGCCGAGGTCAACCGCGTCCTCAAGCCCGGCGGGCTGATCTATCACGAGGTGCCGGGGGCCTGGCCGGCCCACGCCCAGCCGAACGACTTCTGGCGGATGTCGGCGGAAGGGCTGCGCGCCCTGTTCGGCCCGGAGAGCGGCTTCGAGGTGCTGGAGGCCCGGGACGCCGGGCCGATGGCGATGATCCCCGGCCCGACTTGGCGACAGAAGCATCTCGACATGCCGACCGTCCCGGCCTATGGGATGGCCGAAGTCCTGGCCCGCAAGGTGGCGGAGATCGAGCCCGGCGCCGTGGCCTGGCCCCTGCGGGCGGACGCCAGCGCGGAGCGGTCCCGCCGCTACCCGGTCGAGGGCCTGCGCGTGGCGCCACCCCCGAGGGGAGACCGGCCCTGATGCAGCCCCGGATCTCGGTCATCCTGCCGGTCTTCAACGGCCGCCGCTTCCTGTGCGGCGCCGTGCGGAGCGTGCTCGCGCAGTCGCTCCCCCCTTGCGAATTGATCGTGGTGGACGACGGCTCCACCGACGGCTCCCTGGAGGAGCTCGACGCCCTCCCCCCGGCCCCCTTTCCCGTGCGGGTGCTGCGGCAGGCCAACGCCGGGCAGTCCGCCGCGCGCAACGCCGCCGCCCGCGAGGCCACGGGCGAATACCTGGCCTTCCTGGATCAGGACGACGCCTGGTATCCGCGCCATCTCGAAGAGCTGGCGGCGCCCCTCGCCGCCAATCCCGCCGTGGGCTGGGCCTACTGCGACTTCGACGAGATGGACCTCGAAGGCAACCTGGTGACCCGCGCGTTCCTGAAAAATCAGGGAGTGAGCCATCCCAAGCGCACGATCTACGAGTGCGTGGAAGGCGACCTGATGGTGCTCCCCTCGGCCAGCGTGATGCGGCGCGACGCTTTCGAGCAGGTGGGAGGGTTCGACGAGGCGCTCAGCGGCTACGAGGACGACGACCTGTTCGTGCGCTTCTTCCGGCTCGGCTGGGAGCACGCCTTCGTGGACCGCCCGCTGCTCCGCTTCCGCATCCACGCCGCCGGCTCCTCGGCCTCCTCCCGCTTTCTCGAAAGCCGCCTGCGCTACGCGGCGAAGCTGGCCGCGATCCTCCCCGACGACTCGCGCATGTTCCGCTATTACGTGAGCGACGCCATAGCTCCGCGCTTCTTCCTGACCTCGCTCGACGACTACGTGCGGGCCTGCTCGGCGCGCGATTGGGAGGGGGCCCGGCTGGCTCTCCAGAGCGTCAACCACTTCGCGGCGATGCGCCGCCGGAGCCTGCGCCTGCGCTGGAAAATGTCGTGGATTCAGTCACCGCGCCTCTTCCGGTTCCTCCTCGCCTTCAACGACCGCCTCCCCTACCGGGCCCGCTTCATGCGGAATCCGACGGTCACCCTGCGCTGACTACTTTCCAAACAGCGCCAGCAGGCCGTCCGCGAACGAGCCCCGCCAATTCAGGATCGAGTGCCCGCCGTTGAATTCGCGATACTCGACGACGTTTCCCCGGGCCTGCAACACGGTGCGCAGGTGTCGGTTGGCGGCCAGCAGGCTGGTCCCCTCGCGCGGCCTGTCCTCCATCAGCCCCGCCTCCAGATAGAAGCGCAGCGGCAGCTTCGGGCTGGCGGCGAGCCTTCGCGCAAGCCATTCGGGCTCGGCCTCATCCGGCCGCCGCCAATAAAACGAGCCGGAGAGGGAGAGGACGTTCCCGAAAACCTCCGGATGCCGCACCGCCGCGCAGGCCGCCGCCAGACCTCCCAGACTGGAGCCGGCGATCGCCGTCCGCGCCGGACCGTCCGTGACCCGATAGCCGCGCCGGACCCAGGGGACCAGCTCGCCGGCCAGGAATTCAGCGAACGGCGGATGGCAGGACATCTCCCGCACGCGCGCCTCCGCGCTGGGATTGGCCACGAAGACCGCCACCA
Source organism: Thermoanaerobaculia bacterium (assembly GCA_025937035.1). Classification (GTDB taxonomy): domain Bacteria; phylum Acidobacteriota; class Thermoanaerobaculia; order Multivoradales; family UBA5704; genus DATARR01. Next base: position 3,481 of record JAICSG010000520.1, read on the forward strand.
GCGGCGGGATGCGTCCGGCGGCGATGAGGTTGTCCAGGATGGTCGGCCCCGGCACGTCGGAGGTGTAGGTGCGGCCGTCCAGCACGATCAGTAGATTGTAGGGTTTTCCGTTGGGATCGTAGCCGGGAGGCGTATAGATCTTGAGAATCCTTTCATTGCCCAGCCGATCGCTGCGGAAGGAGCTCTCTACGAGCTTGCCCTTGGGTACCTCCGGCCGCGGGACGATCCACGATTGGGGGCGCGCCGCCGGCAGCTCGGCCAAAGACGCCAGGGGCTCTGGCGCCTTGCGAGGATTGAGCGGATCGGGCTTGAGCGCGGCCCAGCGCGCCTCCTCCTCCGCCTCCGTGGCGGGAGGAGTCAGCGGCTCGTTCACCGAGAAGGCATAGCCGAAACGCGCCGTCATCTGAAACCATCCGGGTCGGATGAACGCGAACTCGCGGCGCATGGACAACTGGCGGCGGCGCGCCCGCCACCGTCGCGCCAGATAGGACCGCTGCGACTCGAAGTAGGACGA
>JAICSG010000194.1 GCA_025937035.1 Thermoanaerobaculia bacterium
CGGGGGAGGCCAAGCTTTTCGGCGCCGACCCCCGGCGCGCGGAGGCGCGGGTCCGCACCGGCGCCATGCTCCAGGTCTCCAAGGTGCCCGAGACTCTCAAGGTGCGCGAGCACGTCGACCTGGTCTCCAGCTACTACCCCCGGTCCCTCCCCCGGCGCGAGGTAATGGCCGCCGCCGGGCTCGAAGGGATCGAGGACCGCCTGTTCGGCAAGCTCTCGGGGGGCCAGCGCCAGCGCGTGCTCTTCGCCCTCGCCCTGTGCGGCGATCCCGATCTCCTGTTCCTGGACGAGCCGACGGTGGGTCTCGACGTCGAGGCCCGGCGCGCCTTCTGGACGGTGATCGGGGAGAAGGCCCGCCAGGGGCGGTCCGTGCTGCTCACCACCCATTACCTGGAGGAGGCGGACGCCCTCGCCGACCGCATCGTGATGATCGGCCGCGGCCAGGTGATCGCCGAGGGGACTCCCGCCGAGATCAAGGCCCGGGTGGCGGGCCGCAAGATCCGCTGCCGCACGGCCTTGCCGCTCCCCGAGGTCGCCGCTCTGCCCGGGGTGCGCGACACCCGTCGGGAAGGGGAGCTGACCGAGCTGTTCGCCGCGGAGGCCGAGCGCACGGTCTTCGAGCTGCTCCGCCGCGACCCCCAGCTCTCCGCGCTGGAGGTGCGGGGGGCCGATCTGGAGGAGGCGTTCCTCACCCTGACCCAATCCCGGACCCGAGAGGAGGTGGCCGCGTGATTCTCCAAACAACGGCTGAGACGCCGTCCCGCAGCCTCTGGCGCATCTACGCCCTGGAGGCCAAATACGAATTCTTGAAGCAGATGCGGCTGCCGGCCTATGTCGTGCCGTCGCTCGCCTTCCCGCTGGTCTTCTACTTCATGTTCGGCGTGGCGCTGCCGCACGGCCACGGCGGGTTCGACATCCCCACCTACATGCTGGCCACCTACGGCGCCTTCGGGGTGATGAACGTGTCGCTCTTCGGATTCGGCGTCGGGGTCGCCACCGAGCGCGGCCAGGGGTGGATGCTGTTCAAGCGGGCGAGCCCCATGCCTCCCTTCGCCTATTTCGCGGCCAAGCTGGCGACCATCCTCCTCTTCAGCCTGATCATGACCTCTGCCCTCTTCCTCCTCGGGGCCACGGCCGGCGGGGTGCGGATGCCCGCGGGGACCTGGCTCTCCCTGCTGGGGACGCTCGCTCTGGGGACGATCCCGTTCGCCGCCTTCGGCCTGGCCGTGGCCTATTGGGCGGGGCCCAACTCGGCGGTGGCGGTGCTGAACATCCTCGCCTTGCCCTCCGCGTTCGGCTCGGGGATGTGGATCCCCATCCAGATGCTGCCGCCGGTGATCAAGAAGATCGCCCTCTTCCTTCCGCCGTATCACTACGCCCAGCTGGCGCTGCACACGCTCGGGATGGACCGGAGGGAGCCGGCGCATCTCCACGTGGCGGCCCTGGCGGCGTTCACCGTCCTCTCGCTCGTCCTCGCCTGGACCGGCTACCGGCGCGACGACGGCAGGACCTTCGGGTAAGGTATTGGAGAGATGCGCCTTCTCCCACGTTTGCTCCCGGAGGATCCGGAGACCAGCTGGACCCCGTATGTCTGGCTGGTCTACCTCTTCCCTTTCCTGGCCTACCCGGCGCTGGCCCGGGCGTCCGCTTCCCAGTGGGGGGTGACGCTCGCCGGTCTTGCCTCTTTCCTGGTCCTCTACTTCCTGAGCTACTGGCTGGAGGGGGGCAAGGCCCTGGGGTGCGCGGCGGGCATCCTGCTCCTGGGCGTCCTGTTCGCCCCTTTCAACCCGGGGGCGGGCACGCTGTTCGTGTACGCCGCCGCCATCGTGGCCAGGGCGGTCCGAGCCCGCGCGGCCTGGGCGCTCCTCGGCGGGATCGAGGTGGTCATCATCCTTGAAACCGCCCTGATCCACCTGTCCCCCTACGCCTGGGTACCGGCGGCGGTCTTCACTCTGATGATCGGCGCCGTCTGCATCCGGGGAGCCGAGGTCCAGCGGGCCAACGCCCGGCTGCGGATGGCCCAGGAGGAGGTCGAGCGTCTGGCCAAGACGGCGGAGCGGGAGCGGATCGCCCGCGATCTGCACGACCTGCTGGGGCACACCCTGTCGCTGATCACCCTCAAGGCCGAGCTGGCGGGCAAGCTGGTCGAGCGTGACCCCGAGCGCGCCGGCCGTGAGATCCGGGAGGTGGAGCGCATCTCCCGCGAGGCCCTGCGGGAGGTGCGGACGGCGGTGGCCGGCTATCGCTCGGAGGGTCTCCAGGCGGAGCTGGCCCGGGCGCGGCTGGCCCTGGCGGCGGCGGGGCTCCGCTTCGAGTACTTCGCCCAGCCGGTCGAGCTCGGGCCGGAGGCGGAGACCGTGCTGGCCCTGGCGCTGCGGGAGGCGGTGACCAACGTCATCCGCCACGCCGGGGCCCATACCTGCCGGATCGCCCTGGAGCAGACAGCGGAGGAGACCCGGCTGGAGGTGCGCGACGACGGCCGGGGGGGCGCGGCCCCGGAGGGGATCGGCCTGGCCTCGATGCGCGAGCGGGTGGAGGGGCTCGGCGGCCGGCTGGAGCGGCGGGCCGAGACGGGGACCTCCCTGCGGATCGTCCTGCCGCGGCGGCAGGAGCCCGCCACGGCCTCTCCCCTGGTGGATCTCCGGGAGCGGCCGGCGTGATCCGGGTGCTGATCGCCGAGGACCAGGGGATGGTCCTGGGGGCCCTCGCCGCCCTGCTCGAGCTGGAGCCCGACATCGAGGTGGTGGGCCGCGTCCGGGATGGTCAGGAGGCGCTCGACCTGATCCCGGCAGCGAAGCCGGACGTGGTGCTGACCGACATCGAGATGCCGCGGATGACGGGGCTCGAGCTGGCCGCCGAGCTGAAGCGGCGGGGGAGCCCGGCGCGGGTGGTGATCCTCACCACCTTCGCCCGCGGCGGCTACCTGCGCCGGGCCCTGGACGCCGGGGCCGCGGGATATCTGTTGAAGGATTCCCCCGCCGAGCGGCTGGCCGAGGCGGTCCGCCGGGTGTGCTCCGGGCTGCGAGCGGTCGATCCCGAGCTCGCCGCCGCGGCCTGGGAGGAGGCCGACCCCCTGACCGACCGCGAGCGCCAGGTGCTCCGCCTGGCGGGAGAGGGGCAGTCGAGCGCCCGCATCGCCGCCGAGCTCCACCTCTCCGAGGGGACGGTGCGCAACTATCTCTCCGAGGCCATCAGCAAGGTCGGGGCGGGCAACCGGGTCGAGGCCGCCCGCATCGCCCGCCAGAAGGGGTGGCTGTAGCTCCTCCGCCAGAGCCGCGATTCCCGTCTTGACCGCCAGGGTTTTTCGGCTACCATCTGGGGGCTACGTTCCATTGATGTTTTTCTGCGGGTTTTGAGCCAGGGAATCTTCGGCCCAGCCTGAGGTCAGGCTGGAGTCGCCGCTGCTGGATTGGCCGTAGAGCGGCATGCCGAACGGCTCCGCATCTGTCTGTCTTCAAGGGAGGGTATATGTTCGATCCTTGTCTGAGCCCGTCTCCCGCTCCTGCGCGGGCGAGCCGGCTGACCGCCGTTCTGCTCGCCGCCTTGAGCTCCTTCGCTCTCGTCTCTCCCATCCTGGGAGCCGCGCACCGGCCCTTGACCGGCGATCCCGAGGCCGTGCTTCCGGCCGATGCGATCTCGGTGGGGCTCGAGCACGCCGCGACCACGGACGACGGCCGTATCCAGGTGATCGTCGAGCTCCAGGACCCGCCGGCGGCGGTGGTCTACGCGACGGCCCTGCAGGGTGCCAAGCCGAACGACATGCGGGCCGTGGCCGCGGCCGGCGCCGCCTCCAAGGCCCAGGCGCTCAGGAACCAGGCCGCTCAGGAGGGCGTCGCGCGGGCGCTCGCGGCGGCGCCGGTCAACGCGCGGGAGATCTACAGGGTCAGCAAGGCGCTGAACGGCATCGCCGTCGCCATCGACCCTCAGGCGGTCGGGAGCATCCTCAAGATCCCCGGGGTCAAGCGCGTGCTGCCGATCCTGGCGGAGTATCCGACCAGCGCGTCGAGCGTCCCCTTCATCGGTACGCCGAACGTCTGGGCGAACACGATCGGCCTGCCGGCGGGCGCTGACGGCACCGGAATCCGGATCGGCGTCATCGACACCGGCATCGACTATCTGCACGCCGACTTCGGCGGTCCCGGCCAGCTCACCGACTATCAGACGGAGAGCACCGCCACCGCCAACTTCACCACGGCCGGCAGTTTCCCCACCGCCAAGGTGATAGGCGGCACCGACTTCGCGGGGGACGCCTATACGGGCAGCAACGCCCCGGCGCCGGACGCCAACCCGATGGATTGCAACGGCCACGGCAGCCACGTCTCCGGCACGGCGGCCGGCTTCGGCGTGACGTCGGCCGGCGCGACCTTCACCGGCCCCTATGACGCCAACACCTCCACCTACACGCCGTTGCGCATCGAGCCCGGCACCGCCCCCATGGCGAAGCTGTACGGTATCCGCGTGTTCGGCTGCGCCGGCAGCACCGGCCTGACCGTCGCGGGCATCGACTGGGCCATGGACCCGAACGGCGATAACGACCTCTCGGACCACCTCGACGTGATCAACATGTCGCTCGGCTCCTCGTTCGGCTCGGTGCTCAACTCGAGCTCGATCGCCTCGGACAACGCGGCGCTGGCGGGCGTGATCGTGGTCACCTCGGCCGGCAACTCCGGCGACACGTTCTTCATCTCCGGCTCGCCGGGCGCCGCGTCGCGGGCGATCGCCACCGCGGCCTCGGTCGACGGCGGTGAGCCGGCGCCGACCGTGGTGGTCAACGCGCCTGCCGGGATCGCCGGCTCCTATCTGGCCGGCGGCGCCGCCTTCGGCCAGGTGCTCACGACCAGCGGCACCCCGCCCGGCCCGCACAACGTGGTGATCGCCCTCGACCCGGCCGACGGGGCGGGCCCCAGCACCACCGACGGCTGCTCGGCGATCACCAACGCCGCCGCCGTCGCCGGCAACATCGCCCTGATCGACCGCGGCACCTGCGGCTTCGTCGTCAAGGTCAAGAACGCGCAGAACGCCGGCGCGGTCGGGGTGATCATCGCCGACAACGCACCGGGCAGCCCGCCCGCGGCCATGGGCGGCGCCGATCCCACGATCACCATCCCCTCGGTCCGCGTCACGCTGCTGGACGGGAGCTCGTTCAAGGCCAACATCGGATCGCTCAACGTCACGCTGCTGGGCCCCAGCGGCGCCGACACCGTGGCGAGCTTCTCCTCGCGCGGGCCGCGCCGCATCTTCGGCTCCCCCCTGCGGCTGAAGCCGGACATCGCGGCGCCGGGCCTCAACATCACCTCCGTCCAGACCGGCCATACCTGCATGGTGGCGACCGGCTGCACCGGCGCTTCGGACCCCTCCGGGTTCCAGGCCGGCAACCAGGCCCTGATCATCTCCGGCACCTCGATGGCCAGCCCGCACATGGCCGGCGTCATGGCCCTGCTGCGGCAGCTCCACCCCGACTGGTCGGTGGAGGAGCTGAAGGCCCTGGCGATGAACTATGCCGTCAACGACACGACCCTGTTCCCGGGCGCCACGCCGCCGAAGTTCGGGCCGTCGCGCATCGGCGCGGGCCGCGTCGACCCCTCCAAGTCCGCGGTGGGCAGCGTCATCGCCATGAACGCCGAGGACGCCGGCCTGGTCAGCGTCACCTTCGACCCCGAGGTGGTCGGCACGGTGACCCAGACCAAGAAGATCCGCGTGGTCAACAAGGGGACCACCTCGCAGACCTATGACCTGGCCTTCGACACCATCGTCGACTCCCCCGGCGTCTCCTTCTCCCTGCCGGGCGGCAATACGGTGACGGTGCCGGCCGGCGAGACCGTCGAGCTGGACGTCCAGATGTCGGCCGACACCTCGCTGATGGACCACACCCGCGACGCCTCGCTCTTCCCCACCCAGGGGGTGCAGGCCAACTACGGCGACCAGCCGCGCAACTTCCTGACCGAGGAGGGGGCGTACCTCACCTTCAGCCAGAGCTCGGCGCTGAAATTCCGGTTGCCGGTCTACATGGCGGAGAAGCCGTCGTCGATGATGTCCGGGCCGGCCACCATCGTCACCGGCGGAGCCCCCACCGGCTCGACCACCATCCCGCTCTCCGGCATCGGCGTCTGCACCGGCACCCTGGCGGCGGGCCCGACCTGCACGGGCACCTTCCCCAACGACGTCGAGTCGCTGGTCTCCCCCTTCGAGCTGCAGGTGGTCTCGCCGCTCGATCCGGTGAATTCCACCGACTACGCCGACATCCACTACGCCGGCGTCGCCTACCTCCAGGCCGGCGGCTCACCCAGCCTCACCAACGACCTGGTGATGTTCGGCGTGGCGAGCTGGGGCAACTGGTCGTCGCTCACCGACGTGGCCTACAACATCTGCATCGACAACAACAACGACGGCATCTACGACCGCTCCATCATCAATACCCACCCGGCGATCTTCGTGGCCGGGGCGCAGCCCAACGACAACTTCGTCCGCGTGGTCCAGAACCTCAGCACGGCGGGTTTCTCCATCCTCGGCACGGGGTCTTACGTGAACCTCGTCGCGCCCTCCGTGATCGACACGGGCCTCCATCTCAACAACGTGATGGTCCTCGCCGCCTCGCCGTCGACGCTCGGCTATACCTCCACGACAGTGACCACGATCCGTTACAAGATCGTCACCTGCCCCGGGAGCAACCCGTCGTGCGCGCGGTCGACCACGGGCGACCACTGCACGCCGGCCCCCGGCACCTTCTATGACCAGGCGCCGGGTCCCTACACCTGGAGCTGGGCCGCCCAGGGGCTCAACTTCGGCGGCGACTTCCTGGACGAGGACCTCAACGGCAACAGTCTGCCAGTGACCTGGAACACCGCCAACCTGACGGCCAACGGCTCGCTCGGCGCCCTGCTGCTGCACCACCACAACGCGTCCGGCCTGCGGGCGGAGGTCATCCCACTCGACACCGCGCAGCGGGCCGACCTCGCGCTCACCAAGACGGTCGACAACGCGGCGCCCGCCCTCGGGGCCAACGTGACCTTCACGATCACGGTGACCAACAACGGCCCGAACAACGCCTCGGGCGTGGTGGTGAACGACTTCCTGCCGGATGGCCTGAATTACGTGTCGGACGACGGCGGCGGCGCCTACGTGCCGGGCACCGGCCTGTGGACGGTGGGC
>JAICSG010000469.1 GCA_025937035.1 Thermoanaerobaculia bacterium
AAGACCCGCGACAGGGCGGCGATCTCGATCGGATCGCCCAGCGCCGTGCCGGTGCCGTGGCACTCGATGTAGGAGACCGTGCGGGGGTCGACCCCGGCGTTCTCGTACGCCTGCCGGTAGACGTCCACCTGCCCCTCGACCGAGGGGGCCATGAAGCTCACCTTCAGCGAGCCGTCGTTGTTGCACGCCGACCCCTTGATCACCGCGTAGACCGTGTCCCCCTCGGCCAGCGCATCCTCCAGGCGCCTCAGCACCACCACCCCGGCGCCGTGGCCGGAGACGAAGCCGGTGGCGGCGGCGTCGAAGGCGCGGCAGTGGCCGTCGCGCGCCGTGGTCCCCCCCTCCTGGTAGAGGTAGCCCGAGGCCTCCGGCAGGTGGATCGACACGCCCCCCGCCAGCGCCATGTCGCAGTCGTGCTGGAGGAGCGCCGTGCAGGCCTGGTGGACCGCCGCCAGCGAGGTCGACGAGGCGGTCTGCACGGTGACGCTGGGCCCCTTCAGATTCAGCTTGTAGGAGACCCGCGAGGTCATCGGGTCCTTGTCATTCCCCAGCGACGCCTGGAGGGTGTCCACGGAGGCGACCAGCTCCATGTGCGGGAGCAGGTTCATGATCATGTAGGTGTTCATGCTCAGGCCCGCGTACACCCCCACCAGGCCGGGGAAGCGGTCGGAGTCCCAGCCGGCGTGCTCCAGGGCCTGCCACGAGCATTCGAGGAAGAGCCGGTGCTGCGGGTCCATCAGCTCGACCTCGCGCGGGTTGAGGCCGAAGAAGGCGGCGTCGAAGAGGTCGACGTCCCCCAGGATCCCCTTGGCCCGCACGTAGTTGGGGTTCTCGACCGTCGCCGGATCGACCCCCGCCGCCAGCAGCTCCTCGGCGGTGAAGAAGGTGATCCCCTCGCGTCCGCCGGCCACGTTGCGCCACAGCTCGTCGATCGATCTGGCGCCCGGGAAGCGGCCGGCCATGCCCACGATGGCCACGTCCTGGCTGCCCCCCCGGCGGCTGCGGCGGGGGGCCGCGGCGGGCGCCTCCTCCACCGCCGCCGTCCCCGAGAGATGGCGGGCCAGGGAGGAGACGGTCGGATACTGGAAGAGCTCGATCAGCGAGATCTCCCGGCCCAGGGTCTCCTTGAGCCGGGCGTGCACCCGCGCCATGCGCAGCGAATGTCCGCCCAGGTCGAAGAAGTTGTCGTCCACCCCCACCGTCTCGACCTTCAGCTCCTCCTGCCAGATCGCGGTGATGGCGCGCTCCAGCTCGCTCCGCGGCGCGCTGTAGGCGCTCGCCAGCTCCGGCCGGGCGCGGTCGGGCGCCGGCAGGAGCGCGAGATCGACCTTGCCGTTCAGGGTGAGCGGCAGGGCCGGCAGGGTCACCAGGGCGCCGGGGACCATGTAGTCCGGCAGCCGCTCGCGCAGATAGGCCAGCAGCTCGCCCGCGGTCGGGGCCTTCCCCGCCTCCTCCGGCACCAGGTAGGCCACGAGTTGCGGCTCGCCGCCGTCCGACCGCACCATCACGGCGCTCTCCTTGACCCCGGGGTGCAGGGCCAGCACCGACTCGATCTCCGCCAGCTCGATGCGGTAGCCGCGCAGCTTGACCTGCTGGTCCACCCGTCCCAGATAGAGCAGCTCGCCGTCCGAGCGGATCAGCCCGAGGTCGCCGGTGCGGTACATGCGTGCCCCGGTCTCCCAGGGGTCGGGCAGGAAGCGCTCGGCGGTGGCCCCGGGATTGCCGAGATAGCCGCGGGCGAGCCCGTGGCCGGCCACGAAGATCTCCCCCGGGCACCCCAACGGCAGCGGCTGGAGGTGGCGGTCGAGCAGATAGACCCGGTGGTTCATCAGCGGCCGGCCGATCGGCGGGATGGTGCCCGGGGCGAGGTCGGCCGGCACCAGCGCGTGACAGGTCGAGCAGACGCTCGTCTCGGTGAGGCCGTAGCCGTTGACGATGCGCACGCTGCCGATCAGCTTGTCCACGTCCCCGGCCGACAGCGCCTCCCCGCCCACCAGGATCAGCCGCAGCTTGGGCAGCCGCTCGTGCAGGGCGTTGAGGCTCGCCATCATGGACGGCACCGTCGAGACCATGGAGATGCCGTGGCGCTCGATCAGCGCCGTGAGGGCCCCGACGTCGAGCAGCTCCTCGCGCCCGGGGAGGACCAGCGTGCCGCCGGCGCAGAGCAGGGGGAAGATCTCCCCCACGAAGCTGGCGAAGCCGATCGCCGTGAGCGGCAGGATGCGGTCCGCCGGCTCCGGCCTGTAGCTGTCGAGGAACGAGGCCACCAGGTTGACCACGTTGCGATGGGTGAGCAGCACCCCCTTGGGCACCCCGGTCGAGCCCGACGTATAGATCACGCAGGCGAGATGGGCCGCCGTGGCCGCTGGCGCAACCGCCGAGCCGTCCTCGCCGGCGATCTCTTCCGCCGCGGCGTCGAGGGCCAGCACGGCCGGCCCTGTCTCCTCGCGCGGCCAGAGCCGGCTCTCGGTGACCACGAGGCCGATCCCGGCGCTGGCCAGCATGGCGTCCACCCGGCCGCGCGGCGTCTCGGGATCGACCGGCAGGTAGGCGCCCCCGGCCTTCAGCACGGCGATCAGCGCGATCATCAGCTCCGGCGAGCGCTCCAGGCAGACCGCCACCCGCGACTCCGGGCCGACCCCCAGGGCGCGCAGGCGCCGCGCCAGGCGGTTGGACCCGCGGTCGAGCTCGCCATAGGTGAGGGCGTGGCCGCCCGAGATCACCGCCACGGCGTCCGGGCTGCGCATCGCCTGCTCGGCGAGCAGCTCGGGAAGGGTGGCCTCGTGCCGGTACTCGACCCCGGTATCGTTCCACCCCGAGATGAGCTGGCGCTCCTCCTCCGGCGTGATCAGCGGCAGCTCCGAGAGGGGCGCGGCCGGATCGGCGGCGATGCCGGCCAGCAGCCGCTCGAAGTGGCGCCCCCAGCGGTCCACCGTGGCGGGGTCGAAGAGCTGGACGTTGTAGTCGAAGGAGGCCACGAAGGCCTCGTCCACCTCCCCCATGGTGAGGGTGAGGTCGAACTGGGCGATTCTCTGCTCCAGGGGCACGATTTCCAGACGCAAACCGCCGACGTCGGCGTAGGCCCCGGGCTCCCCCAGAGCGCAGGCGGTCAGCTCCTGGCCGTCGGCGAGCTGGGCCTTCTGGAGCACGAACATCACCTGGAACAGCGGCGAGCGTCCGGGATCGCGCTGCGGCTGCAGGCGCTCGACCAGCAGCGGGAACGGAAAGTCCTGGTGCTCGAAGGCGCCGAGGGCGTCCGCGCGGGTACGGGCGAGGAGGTCCGTGAAGCCGGGCTCCCGGCCATCGGCCTCGGCCCCCAGGCCGGCCCGCAGCACCAGCGGATTGACGAAATAGCCCAGGGTGCGGGCGAAGCCGGCGCGGGTGCGCGCCGCGGTCACCGAGCCGACCAGGAAGTCCTCCTGGCCGGTGTAGCGGTGGAGCAGCGTCTCGAACGCCGCCAGCAGGGTGACGAACGGGGTGGCGCCGTGCTCGCGCCCCAGCTCCTTGAGCCGCGCCGAGAGGTGCGGCGAGAGGTGGATCTGCCGCGCCGCCCCCTCGTAGGTCTGCACCCGCGGCCGGGGGCGGTCGGTGTGCAGGTCGAGCACCGGCAGCTCGCCGCCCAGCCGCCCGCGCCAGTACTCCCACAGCCGCTCCCCCTCGGGCCGGATCAGCATCTCCTCCTGCCAGCGCACGTAGTCGGTGAACAGCAGCCCCGGAGCGGGGAGCTCCAGCCGCTCCCCCGCCTTGAGCGCCGGATAGAGCACGGCGAGGTCGTCCAGCAGCAGGCCGAGCGACCAGAAATCGGTGATCGTGTGGTGCATCGACAGCAGCAGGACGTGCTCCAGCGCCCCGCGCGTCAGCAGCACCACCCGCATCAGAGGCCCGTTCTCCAGATCGAACGGCCGGTGCGCCTCGGCCGCCAGATAGTCGGCCAGCCGGTGGTCGCTCCACCCCTGGGCATCCACCTCCTCGAAGGCCGTCTCGCCGTGCGGATGGACCCGCTGCACCGGCTCGCCGCGCGAGGTCGGGAAGGTGGTCCGCAGCACCGGATGGCGGGCGACCTGGGCGGCGATCGACGCCCGCAGCGCCGCCCCGTCGAGCTCGCCGCGGATGCGCACCGCGCTGGCCACGTTGTAAGCCGCGCTCTTCGGATCGAGGGCGTGGAGGAACCAGAGCGACTGCTGGCCCCGCGACAGCGGATGGTCGCCGGTCTCCGGCCCGGTCTTGGCCACGGCGGCCGGCGCGCCGGCCCGCACCGGGATGGCATCCGCCAGCTCGGCGAGGCACCCCCCCCCGAAGAAGCTCTCCAAGGAGAGCACCACCCCCAGCCGCGACACGACGGCG
>JAICSG010001246.1 GCA_025937035.1 Thermoanaerobaculia bacterium
CCCTGATCTCGGCCAGCCATCTGGGGGATCACAACTCGGGTCTTGGCCAGGGGTTCGCCGAGGTCCACACCGCCACCGAGCAGTCCGCCGCCGAGATGAATACCGACGCGACGATGGACTGGCTGGCGGCTCGTTCCAAGAGCCCGAAGCCGTTCTTCATCTGGCTCCACCTCTTCGACCCCCATACGCCGCACACGCCGCCGGAGCCCTACGCGCTGGGCTTCCGTCCCGCCGAGGCCATGGGGCTGGCGCCGGTGAGGGCCTGGGTCCCCTTCCGCCCGCCCGGGCCGCGCGGCTTCACCGAGCAGGTCCTGGGCGCCGATCACGACCTCTATTACGGCGAGGTGGCCTATCTCGACCGCCAGGTGGGGCGCCTGATGGATTTCCTCGCCAGCCGCGGGCTGCTGCGGAACACGGTGGTGGTCGTGGTGGCCGATCATGGCGAGAACCTGGGGGAGCACGGCATCCGCTTCCGCCACGTCGGCCTCTTCGACACCACCACCCACGTGCCGCTGATGATCCGCTGGCCGGGAGAGGGGCAGGGGCGGCGCTTCGCGGGGCTGGTGCAGACGATCGACCTCTACCCCACCCTCCTCGCCGCCGCCGGCCTCAAGGCGGACCGCGTCGACGGCCAGGACCTCCGGGAGCTGACCGGCAACGGCCGCGCGGGCCGCCGGGCTGTCTTCTCCGAGCACGCGGGCCGGCTCGGCGTCTCGGTGCGCACGCCGGACTACCGCTACGGGCTGAACCAGGGGAACGCCCCCTTCATCCCCGACGGCCCGGTCCTCTACGATCTGAAGGCCGATCCCCAGGAGACCCAGAATCTCGCCGGCCGCGGCCTCCCCGCCGAGAAGGAGCTGAACGGCCTCCTCCTCCGCTGGCTGGCCGACCGCCGCAAGAGCCCCACCCCGCAGTCGCGGGACCTCACGGAGGAGGAGGTTCAGAGGCTGAAGGCGTTGGGGTACGCGGGGGGCGGGTAGGACGCCCTACTCCGCAGCCAGCTCCCGCTGCTGCTGCTTGCGGAAGCGGACCGCCAGGAACGCCGCGCCGACGCCCAGGAAGTAGAGGCCGATCGCGGGCAGGGCGACGATGCAGAGGTTCACCACGTCCGGGGTCGGCGTGATGATCGCTGCGATGATGAAGATGACCACCACCGCGTGCCGCCAGAAGCGCAGCAGGAACCGCGGGGTGATCACACCCACGAGCGCCAGCAGCATGAGCAGGATCGGCAGCTCGAACATCAGGCCGAGCCCCAGGAGGATCGTCATCAGAAAACCGAAGTACTTGTCGACCGTGATCACCGCGTTGAGGTCTTTGCCGATGCCCAGCAGGAAGCCCGCCCCCATGGGGAAGGCGACGTAGTAGCCGAAGGCACCGCCGCAGAGGAAGAACAGCGAGGTGAAGAAGATGAACGGGCCCGCCAGCTTCCTCTCCCGGCTGTAGAGGCCGGGCGAGATGAAGGCCCAGAGCTGGTAGAGCAGGACCGGAGACGCGAGGAAGACCGCCACCAGGGCGGC
>JAICSG010001193.1 GCA_025937035.1 Thermoanaerobaculia bacterium
GACAAGGTCTGCCGGATCTGGTAGGGGAGAAACCTCTCGAAACAGGGCCACATAGGGCCGCCCCTACGGATCAGCCTTCTTTGTAGGGGCGGCCCTATGTGGCCGCCCTGCTGTTACGCTACCCCTCATGCCGTCCGCCCTTTCAGGCCGCGACTACGCCCAGCTCCTCGGAGCCATGAACGAGCTCCTCGCCGTGCTGTCGAGCGACGGCGGCGAGGAGGCGGCGCTGCGCGCCTCCTTCGAGGCCGCGGCGCGCGGGTTCGGCGCCCAGAAGGCCCTGCTGCTGATCATCGAGAGCGTCGAGCCCCTCCGCCTGCGGGCCGTCCACACCCTGGGCAAGCTCACGGAGGACCAGATCAAGGCCTGCGAGCAGGGGGAGTCGGTACGGGGGGTGAGCCCCTCGCTGATCCAGCGGGTGGTGGCGAGCGGCGCACCTGAGCTGATCGAGGACCCCCGGCTGGCGGCCGACGCCTCCCATACCCCTTCGCTGGCGGGAGGGGCGTACAGCGTGCTCTGCGCGCCCATCCGCGACCCCATCCGCGACGCCGTCCTCGCCGTGATCTACCTCCAGAACAGCGGCCTGACGGAAGCCTACGGCCAGGGCGACCTCGGCTGGCTTGAAGGCTATGCCGCGGCGGTGGGGAGGCTGTTCGGCCTCTCCTTCCGCCACGCCCTCCAGGAGCAGGAGCTGCGCGAGATCCGCGGCGCCGCGGCGGCGGAGAACGCGCCGGAGATCCTCGGCGACTCCTCGCACACGCAAGCCCTGCGAAGGGTCCTCCACGAGACCTTCATCCCCGCCATGGAGGTGGAAAACCCCGAGCCGATCCTGGTCCTCGGCGAGCGCGGCACGGGCAAGGACCTGATCGCCCGCTACCTCCACGCCTACAGCTCGCGCCACAAGCGTCCGCTGGTGGTGGTCAACTGCGCCGAGATCACCGACGAGCTGGCGGCCTCCCGCTTCTTCGGCCACAAGCGGGGCTCCTTCACGGGCGCCCTGACGGATGAGCCCGGCTTCTTCCGCGCGGCGGACGGCGGGGTCCTCTTCCTCGACGAGATCGCCGAGCTCTCCCCGCGCGCCCAGGCCCATCTGCTGCGGGTGCTGGAAAACCACACGGTGGTGCCGGTGGGGCAGACCCGCGAGATCAAAGTGAACGTGGCGGTGGTGCTGGCCACCAACCGCGATCTCGATCAGGAGGTGCGGGAAGGCACCCTGCGGGCCGACTTCTACGATCGTTTCCGCACCCTGGCGATCCGTCTCCTCCCGCTCCGCGAGCGCCCCTGGGACATCCCGCCGCTGCTGGAGCACTACCGCCGCCACCACGAGCGCAAGCACCGCAAGCCCACGCTCGGCTTCACCCGCGAGGTATTCCGGGCGTTGGTTTCTTACGACTGGCCTGGAAATGTGAGAGATCTGGCCCGCGCCTGCTCGCTCTTCGTGATCCACGCCCAGCCCGGAGCCTGGATCGATCGCGACCTGATCGCCCGCTGCCTCCCGGAGGTGCTGACCGGCGCTCCCAATCCCAAGGCCGGGCCGCTGCTGGCGGAAGGTGTTTCGATGGCGGAGGCGGTGGAGGCGTTCGAGCGCGAGCTTATTCTTTCACGATTGGAGCAGCATGGCGGGAACGTGATGGACGCCC
>JAICSG010000369.1 GCA_025937035.1 Thermoanaerobaculia bacterium
ATGATGACCCAACCTCCCACGAAAAGTCCGCCGTCCCGTCTGGACGGGGACGCGGGGCATTCTACCCCGGGGCTATACTGCAAGAAGCGTGAAAGGAGCGGCATGGAACCGATCGCGAAGGTCAATCTCCGTCAGAAGCTCGCCACGTTCTCCGACCACTGGAGCCCCAAGGTCGTGGCCGACCTCAACGGCCAGCAGGTGAAGCTGGCGAAATTCGCCGGGGAGTTCGTCTGGCACCACCACGACCATGAGGACGAGCTGTTCATGGTGCTGAAGGGGCGCTTCCGCATGGAATTCCGCGCCCGCCACGTCTGGCTGGAGGAGGGGGAGATCCTGGTCGTCCCCCGCGGCGTCGAGCACCGCCCGGTGGCCGAGGAGGAGGTGGAGATCCTCCTTTTCGAGCCCGCCTCGACCCTCAACACCGGCAACGCGGTGGAGGATACGCGGACGGTGCGGGTGCTGGAGCGGATCTAGCGGGACTGGCCGCCGAACCGCTCGATGCGCTGCCTGATCTCGTCCGTGATCCCGCGCAGGGACGCCAGGTCGGTCGGGCTGAGGTGAGCCTTGAGCTCCGCGAGCAGGGGCTCGACGTCCACCTTCTGCCGGTCCATGAGCATGAGGATGTCGGTCTCGTAGAGCGCCACCCGGGCCAGGTTCCCCTGCCGGTAGAGGGATGGCAAAGCATAGAGCTTCAGCAGGACCAGGCCCGCGGGCGTGGCGCAGGGGATCTCCCGCTCCGCGAACCGCTGGCGCGTGGCGTGCCGGCGGCGCACCTCCTCGAACAGGGGGTTGCTGGTCAGCAGGAGGCCGATCTGGAGACCTTCGAAGTCGCGGATTTCAGGAAGCTGATCCAAGTAAGAGGGCACCACGAGCAGGTCGATCTTCTCCGAGCTACGCCCGCCCACATAGTGCAAAAGAGCGATATCGCCGACGAGTAGGTACTCGACCCCTTGCTCTTCCAGTAGCTCGAAGAGCCGGTCTAGGGCAGCCAGGAGCGCGGTGTCGCTCATGGAGCCTGCCTGGGCATTTCTGGGATTGAAGATGCGGGCGTTCCGGACGATCTTCCCGATGTGGAGAGGCTCGTTCAAGAGAGCGGTCTAAGGTAGTCGCTGAGAGCATGGAGCAGCCGACGATGGCGCTCGGGAGAGATAGAGCCGATAGCTCCCACGACCTCCCGGTCCGGTAGTATCCGGAGGAATCCCAACCGGATCAGAGACTGGACCAGGAGCCCGCTGGATCCGAAGTCAGAGTCTCCTGGCGAAATGAGCTCATCGAAGGCCGCGACCTGTTGCCGAAGCTGAGTGCTGATCCCGCATTCTAGAAAATCCCCGGGGAAGGGCATCTTGCGAAGGACGATGACAGGGCGCTTCTTGATCTGCCGGTCGGCCTGTGGAACGGCGGCGATAGCGACGTCACCCTCCTTCATAGTTAGGGTTTGGCTCCTTGATCATGTCCAACGTGTACTCAGGCTCGTCGTCCCCATAGGCTTCTGCAAACCTTTGGTTAGAGAGGAGCAAGAAATCCTCGCGCTCGGACTCCAGCGTATCGCCATCCCCGACGATGACCCGCAGAGGGGTATCCGGCTTGAGCTCGAACGGCTCATCCAGGCGGATCTGCTCGCCGTCGAAGTGGGCTCGGAGGATCACCTGTTTCATGATTGCTCTCAGTCGGGCCGACGATCCGGCTCGTACTCCATTATAGTACCACTGGTTCGGTTGCGTCGCGTGCTCTCGCTATTTCCGGCATGTGGGGAAGCGATCCAAAGTCCTCAACGGCCTACGGACGCCCCCTCCATGAGCTGACGCTCCTCATCCGTTTCCCCGCCCGACCCGTTATACTTATTGTAATCCTTCCTTGGTAGGGTCTCCGCCATGGATGCGGTCTCGGGCTTCGCGATGACGTCAAAGCTAATCTCCCGCCTAACGCGCGACCACCAGAAGCTCGCCGAGACGTACGAGAGCGAGGGGAACAAGCGGAAGGCGGCCGACGCGTACGCGAAGGCGGGCGACCATCAGCGGGCCGCCGCGCTCGCGGCCGAGATCCAGGACGAGCCGCGGATGATCCGCTACTCCCTGCTCGCCCACCTGGGCCGGCTCCCGCCGCGGGTCGAGGAGCTGGACGCCCGGCAGGCGGGCGACCTCCTGGCCTCCAGCGGCCATTTCGGCGCGGCGCTCCCCCTCTTCGAGCTGGCGGGCGACTACCGGCGGGCGGCCTCGGCGGCGCTCAAGCTGAAGGACAGCGGCCGCGCCGCCCGGTTCTACGAGAAGGGACGGATGTGGGCCGAGGCCGCCATCCACTACGAGGAGGCCAACCTGTTCGAGGACGCGTTGCGCGTCCTGGAGAGCGAGGCCAAGTCCCTGCCACGGAACCGGACCGGGCTCTCCACCCGGGCCCAGGAGCTGAGCCTCAAGCGGGCCGAGCTCCTCATCCAGCTCGGCCGTAGCGCGGCGGCGGTGAGCCTCCTGCAACAGCTCCCCCCCAGCGTCCGGCGGGCGGAGCTGCTCGAGCGCTCCGGCCGCAACACGGAGGCCATCGAGGCCTACCTCGGGGCCGGCGAGAGCGACCGGGCCCTCACCCTGGCGCGGAAGTCCCCGGACATGACCCGCCGGGTGGCGGAGATCCATCTGCGGTCCGGCCGCCCGGCGCTGGCGGGCCAGATCTTCGCCAGCCTGGGGCTCGTGCGGGAGGCCGCCGAGGCCTACGAGAAGGCGGAGGACTGGTGGCAGGCCGCCTACCGCTGGGAGACCGTGCGGGAGACCGCGCGGGCCGCGGAGTCCTACCGGCGGGCCGGCCAGCTCCGGGACGCCGCCCGGTGCTTCGCGGCGGCGGGCCAGCCGGCCCAGGCGGCCGAGCTGTACATCCTGGCCAAGGACTTCGGAGCCGCGGCCGCGCTCCAGGCCGAAGCGGGAGACCTCGCCGCGGCGGTCGGCCTCTACATCCAGGCGAACGATCCGGACAAGGCCCTCGCCACCCTGCGGCGGGTCACGGCCCAGGACCCCGGCTATCTCAAGGGGGTCCTGCTCGTGGCTCCCAAGCTGGTGGCGTTGGGGCGGGCGGAGGAGCTCCTCCGTCTCCTCAGCCAGGCGCCGGCCGCGGGGGCCCGCAAGCCGGGGGAGACCGGGAGCCTGCTGGACCGCCTCTACTGGGAGGGGCGGGCCCTGGAGGCGCGCGATCAGCCCGGGCAGGCGCGCGAGCGCTACGAAAAGATCCTGGGGATCACCCCTTCCCACCGGGACGTGGCCGACCGGCTCGGCCGGCTGGCGCCCCCAGCGACCACCGCGATGGCGCTCCCTTCGATCGGCGGGCTGGCGATCGGCCAGCGGCTCGCCAACCGGTACGAGATCCTGGGCGAGCTCGGCAAGGGGGGCATGGGGAAGGTCTACAAGGCCAAGGACCTCGACCTCGGCGAGATGGTCGCCATCAAGACCCTGCTGACCCCCGCCGAGGGCGGCACCGGCGCGGACGAGGAGCGGCTGCTCCGCGAGGTCCAGATCTGCCGCCGGGTCAGCCACCCCAACGTGGTGCGGGTCTTCGACCTCGGGCGCTTCGACGGCGGCGTCTTCGTCACCATGGAGCTGCTGGAAGGGCAGACCCTGGACAACGTGATCTCCCCCTTCGATACGATCCCCCTCTCGCGCGTCCGCTTTTTCATCTCCGAGATCGCCGCCGGTCTCCACGAGGCCCACGGGCTGGGGATCGTCCACCGGGACCTCAAGCCCAGCAACGTCATGGTGACGGAGAAGCGGCTCAAGATCCTCGACTTCGGGATCGCCCGCATGTCGGGAGGGTTCGACAGCCGGCTCACCCGCACGGGCTTCGCCTTCGGCTCGCCGATGTTCATGTCCCCCGAGCAGCTCATGGGCGAGGAGCTCGACGGCCGCTCCGACCTCTACTCGCTCGGCATCGTGGCCTACGCCATGATCGCCGGCCGGGAGCCGTTCGTCGACGAGAACCCGGCCGTCCTCGCCCTCCGGCATCTCCAGGAGGAGCCCCCCGACATCCGGCAGTTCCGTCCCGGCCTGCCCGAGCCCTGGGTGGCCTTCCTCGCCCGGCTGCTCGCCAAGAAGCCGGCGGATCGCTTCGCCTCGGCCCGGGAGGTTCTCGCGGCCCTGGAGACGCTCCCGGTCGAGTAAGAACCGAACGCGCCCAGGCACGCACTCACAGGCGCGGGCCGCTTCAGGCCTGCGCGCTTTAGGCCTGAGATAAACTGTGCCCCTTAATCGGTCCCTTTTAACGATGGAGGAGACGACATGCGTGCCTTGTTCCCGAAGCTGATGGCCGGTGGTCTGCTGGTCGCCGGGCTCGCCCTTCCCGCGTTATCGACCCCCCAGTATGGGCAGGCTCGACCCGCCCCCGCCCAGGCCCCCGCTCCGGAGCCCATGCCGTCTCACGCCGCGGGACAGGCCCCCGCCGCCGCGCCGGAGGGCCAGCAGGCCCAGCATCCGAACCCGCTGCGGGAATTCATCAAGGGCCGGGAGAACGAGCCGGCCGAGAAGGTGTTCAAGAACATCCAGATCCTCAAGGGGGTCCCCGCGGCGCGCTTCCTCGACACCATGCAGGCCTTCGCCGGTGCTCTGGGCACCAAGTGCCGGGAGTGCCACGACACCGAGAACTTCGCCAGCGACGACAAGGACGAGAAGAAGATCGCCCGCGGGATGATCCAGATGACCAAGGGGATCAACGAGCAGTACATCCGGACGATGCCCGGCCTGGACAAGGACGTCCACGTGAGCTGCTACACCTGCCACCACGGCAAGACCCATCCGGCCGCCCGGCCCGAGGAGCCGGGGGATCAGAAGGAGCATCAGGAGCACCACTGAGCCCCTCTTGGAAGGCGCCGGTCTTCAGGCCGGCGCCTTCGCCTTCGGCACTACCGAGATCCCTCCGTTGTTCTCCAGCACGGCCGTGTGGACCTCCTCCACGCAGGCGCACCCCGCCTGGCGCAGGGCGGCGTTGAGCTCATGGCGGGTGAGCTGGGTGCGGGTGAGCACCTCCTCGTAGAGCTTGCCGTTGTGGATCAGCAGCTCCGGCCGCCCCTCGATCAGCGCCTCCAGGCGCTTG